>JANPNJ010000474.1:0-3611 GCA_031427395.1 Burkholderiales bacterium | reverse complement strand
AAACGCACAGCCGACTTCGCCCCATTTTTCATCGGGCTGCGCCACCACCGCCGCGAGCAACACCGCCGGGTGGCGCGACAACACATCCTCGACTTCCTGCGAGGAAATGTTTTCCCCGCCGGAAATAATCACATCCTTGGCGCGGTCTTTGATCTTGACATAGCCATCCGGCTGCAACACCGCCAAATCGCCCGAGTGAAACCAGCCGCCGGCGAACGCCTCTTCCGTTGCGGCAGGATTTTTCAGATAACCCTTCATCACCAGATTGCCGCGAAACATGATTTCGCCAATGGTTTTTCCATCGGCGGGCACCGGCTGCATGGTTGCCGCATTCATCACCACCATGTCCTCCTCAAGCAAATACGCCACCCCCTGGCGGCCATTCAACACCACCTGCTCGGCAAGCGGCAGCGTCTGCCATTCCGGTTGTTTGGCACACACCGCCGCCGGGCCGAAAGTCTCGGTCAGGCCGTAAACATGTGTGAGCGCCACCCCCAGCCCGGCCATGCCCTCGAGGGTGGCCGAGGGCGGCGGCGCACCGGCCACCATCGCCTGCACCGGGTGGGTGATGCCGCGCCGCAGTTCGCTGGGGGCGTTGATGAGTGTGGTGTGGACAACCGGTGCCGCGCAAAAATGCGTGACACGATGCGTGCGGATCAAATCAAAAATGGTCGCGGCCTCGACCTTGCGCAGGCACACATGGGTGCCGGCATTGGCCGCAAGCGTCCAGGTGAAACACCAGCCGTTGCAGTGGAACATCGGCACTGTCCACAGATACACGCTGTGTTTGGGCATCGACCAATCGAGAATATTGTTGAGCGCGTTCAGGTGGGCACCGCGATGGTGGAACACCACGCCCTTGGGATTGCCGGTGGTGCCCGAGGTGTAGTTGAGCGCAATCGCATCCCATTCGTCAGCGGGGGGTGACCACGCGAAATTTTCGCCCCCACAGGCGAGCAGCGCCTCGTAGTCCATTTCGCCCAGCAATTCGCCGTCACCGGTGTACACCGGATCAACCACATCAATCACCAGCGGCCGGGTTTTGCACAGCGCCAGCGCCTGTTTGATGACCGGCGAAAATTCCCGGTCCGTGAACAACACCGCCGCCTCGCCGTGGTCGAGCATAAAGGCGAGGGTCTTGGCATCCAATCTTGTGTTGAGCGTGTTGATGACCGCCCCCAGCATGGCCGGGCCAAAGTGCAGCTCGATCATTTCTGGTGTGTTCGCCAACATCGCAGCAACCGTGGTGCCCCGGCCCACGCCGCGCAAGGCCAGTGCCGCGGCAAGCCTGCGTGTGCGCCCATAAAATTCACGCCAGGTGAACCGCCGCGCGCCATGAATGACCGCGATGCGATCCGGGTACACCGCCGCCGCCTTGGGCAAAAAAGACAGGGGCGTCAGCGCGGTGAAATTGGCCGGGTTTTTTTCCAGGCCCTGATCATAAATCGCCATGGCGGACCTCCTGAGGGGTGAGACGGCTGTGCGGATTATTTGTTGGCGAGTGCTTTCAGGCAATTATGGCTGGAACGATAGGCGGGACAACGACTTCTAAAATGCATGCCTGACACCTTAAATGGTGAAGCTCAAACCGGCCTTGCTAATTCTGGATGGTTCGCCTTGAGCCAAGCCTTCACCTCCTTCAGCAGGCGCTTTGCTTCGGCGCTGCAATGCGCGGCACTGGAGTCATCGATGTCATCGCCTGTGTAGTCAGAGAGATTTCGCTGGCGACGCAGCGTATCGAGCACCATCACGCGCGCCGCCTCGAGGCCAATGGAGTGGGCAAGACCTTGCACCACCGTCACATGATGGCCCGGCTTGTTGGTATCGGGGCGATAGCCATTGGCCATCATGGCCGCCAACGCGCACTGCATGATGGCCTTGTAGGCGGCGTCGAAACGCAACTCTGCGCTAATGCTCGTCACGCCCGAATCATGCAGATTGCGCTCAGCGGCCGCGAGCAGCCGCTGAATTTCGCCGGCCTTCGCCGGGTGCGATTTAAGCTGCCCGATCTTCAGCAAATTTTGCAAGGTCACTTGCGTCCCCCATCAGGAATATTTTTGGTTCTTTCACCACGCGTGAAACAAAGCGATCACCCTCGCGCAACTTCTTCGTGAACGACGCTTTCGTCATCACCACCGGATTTATCGCGCGCCGCAGTTTTTCGCCAGCGGGAGTTAGCGCCCCCACCACCGCTGCGAACGTTACGGCGCCCACCACGAGCACATCCACGTCACTTGTTGCGCGCTCCTTGCCTGACGCGACGGAGCCAAAAACAAATGCCAGCGAAATTTTTTTGGTTAGTGGCTCCAAGGCTTCTCTCAACACGTCCGCCAGCCCAGCAGTCTTGCGAAAAATGCCCGCGAGTTCCTCTTGAATCGGGCAAGTCTGGTCTAACTGATAGCGCACTTGGTTGCCAGACTCGGTTCGTTTGAGCAACCCTGCCTCAGCCAAAAGTTTGAGCTCGCGGTGGAGCGAACCTGCAGGGACACCTGTCAGACGCGCAATTTCGCGCACGTAAAGACTCTCTTCCGGTCGCAACAGCAGCAACGCCAATATCTGACGACGATATGCGCCAAACAACACCTCGACCAGCGGTGGAGATGAAAGTGGGGTAACTGAGGATGTCGAAGATGTTCTCATATTGAGAACAAGTGTAGCGGATTTGAGAACAGTTTGGCAAGTCCACCCGCCACATTTGTTTCCGACTGATTCAGCATGTTGTTCACTTTTAGCGTGTCAATCAGCGTGCAAAACTTTCCAGTTTAGGGGTGGAAACAGCGTCCAATAGTTTCCACCCTGGTATGTAACCATCCGGTATTTTTACCGGGGGTATCTGGAGTGATTGACATGGACATGATTTACGAAATACGCCGACGCCATTCGGTGCAAAAGCAATCGATTTCCGCCATCGCCAGCGCCGAAGTCGAACTCGCCATCGACGCACTATTCACCGCCGCCGCATGGGCGGACAAATACGACGGCCGCATCCACGGCACACCGTACCGCAACGTCACCCTCGCGATGAATGAACCGATGGGCGTCATTGGCATGCTGATGCCCGATGACCAACCACTACTCGCATTCGCCACACTCGCCGACACCGCACTCGCGATGGGCAACGCAATGGTGGTGGTGCCATCATCCAAACATCCGCTTTCGGCAACGGACCTCTGAAAGAACTATTGCCGCCTAAAAAGCAAAGTAGATCGCGCTAAAACCAACGAAAATGATCCACAAACTCAAGCTCCGGCGCGGAATGCGGAGCACTTTTGCTTGGAATGGCTCGTGGATACTTGGCCTATCTTGGGGGAACTTCTAAAAACCTCGTCGTCCCAGAGGCTGGGACCCAGTCCCGTCCAAGCTTTTGAAAATACGAACGGACTGGATTCCAGCCTTGCTCCGCTGGAATGACGAACTCTGGAGGTTTCGAGAAGTTGCCTTGGGCTTTGCTGAGAAATGCGAGACTGGCCTTTGGATTTTCTGAATAAATGGTTATACTGGCGATACCATGAGAATTGTCCTCGACACCTCGGTTCTGGTCGCCGCCGCCCGTTCCCGCAATGGCGCAAGCTTCAAGCTTGTGTCTATGTTGCCGACACCGGAGATCGAGA
>JANPNJ010000473.1:0-1969 GCA_031427395.1 Burkholderiales bacterium | reverse complement strand
GGCGTGCCGTTGACGATCAGCGGCCCTGTCAGTGCCGTCAAAGTCAGCGTACCGCCGTCGGCGATCGCTGGCGCCGCCGTGGGAACCGCCGTTTTACCCGGCATCGGCACCGCCATCGGTGCCCGCGTCGGAGGCGCGCTGGGCAGTATTTTTGGCGGCAAACCTAGCCGCAAACCTGGTCCCGCGCCGGGCAAGAAACCACCCGCGTTGGCGCCGGTGACGCGGTAGCGATATTTCCCGCAGCGCGTGGCGGCATCGTGGCCGGGGCGCGTCAATTGCCTCGTAGCAGCCGATGTAAGGACGGGTAACAACCCCTTGGCCGGGGATGACTTGTAGTCCGCTTATCGCTTGCAAGCGGGTATATTGATGCCTTTACTCCACGGAGCGGCCAGCGTTGGCCGGTGCCAGCCCCATATGTCTGACGATTTATTTTTTGCAGTGACAACGATGCCCTCCCAGTCCAACAGGTCGACCAGCACCGACACCGCGGCATTGGACCGCGCGCGTGAGAAGAACGAAGCCGTCAAGGAAAGTGTCGAACGGTCCGCGCAGGAGCTGGTGGTGATCAACGCGGTGCTCACGCAGGAAATTCCCGACCATCTGCAAACCGGTGAATTGGCGCAGGCCCTTGAAAAGACCGAGGCCATTGAAGGGCGCATTCAGGAGTCCGCCGACGACCTGGCCGAAGTAAACCAGGTGCTCGAGCAGGAAATAGGCGAGCGTGTTGAGCTGGAGCGTGAACTTGCCAGGACCAAAGCCGCGCTCGAAGAAGCTATCGGCGAGCCGCAGAAACGCTAACGCCACTGCTTTACTGCCCGTAGCCGTAGCACCATGCGGTCGCATTCACAGTTCGGGTTCTGCAAGTTCCCGGTTCAAATGTTTTGGCTCTACAAAGTGGACGCTTCGGCGATACCAAACGCCTATGCGTCATGGCTTGCAACCCGGCAATTAGCCGCAACAGCCGCTTTGCTTGCCGCTTTCCTGAATCGGCGGGCAAGCGTTTGTACCAAATGAGCAATACACGCAGCAGTCACCTGGCAGCGGTTTGAGCACGGTGTGGCAATGCGTGCATTCGTAAAACCATTGACAGGCATCGGTTGGCATCGTTTCAAGTCTGGAAAAGCTGCATTCAGGACACGTCAGCGTGGACTCCAATGTGACGGCGTTCAATTGATTGTCCCCACCACCGTGGACGGGTAACCCGCATTTCTGGTGGATTCAGTTAAAACTCCCGCATTTGTTTTGGCATTGTCAAAGCTGACGATGGCCTGCCGTTTGTCAAAGCTCACCGTGGCACGGCTAACGCCAGGTACTTGCAACAAAGCCTTTTTCACGGTGATGGGGCACACCGGGCAGTCCATTGTGGGAATGGCCAAAGTAACCGTCTGCGGCGCGGCATGGGCGGCCAAAGAAGCGCACCCGAGGATGATGCCCATACCGGTTGTACAAATCACATTTTTCACGGCGAGGTCCTTTCAATAAAACAAGGGCGCAAACAGCGGGAAAACCAGCGCCATCAGTAACAGTGCGCATACGCCCACAAAAAGCAGTTGATAAGCAAGCCTGACACGCGGCAACGTACACACTTCACCCGGCGCACACTGCGCGATGGGTCGCCATATGCGGCGGCCTGCGACGAACAGGGCAACTGCGGCCGCGCCGATAAAGATCGGCTGATAAGGCTCCAGCACGGTCAGCTTGCTGATCCACGCGCCCGAAAATCCCAAGGCGATCAACACCAGCGGGCCCAGACAACAGGCGGACGCCAGCAGGGCCGCAACTCCCCCTGCCAGCAGCGTGCGAAGACCTGTCTTGTCACTGGTTTTTTCGGTTGGAATGACATTCATGGCGTAAGCTTATCTCCGTACTCAAGTACGGAGTCAAGCGCCATGAATGAATCTGTTGAAACCCTGACCATTGGCAAGCTCGCCGCCACCGCCCAGGTGAATGTCGAAACCATCCGTTTTTA
>JANPNJ010000472.1:0-2246 GCA_031427395.1 Burkholderiales bacterium | reverse complement strand
CCGCCCGCGCCCACCACGCCCAGCACGGCGGCGGCGCGGATATTGTTTTCCCAGCGATACAAGGTGTAGGACATGATCTGCGGCAAAATCTGTGGCAGGGTGGCATAGAGAAAAATCCGTGTGTTGCCCACACCCTGCGTGCGCAAGGCAAACGTCGGGCCGGGCGGGGCGTTGTCGATGGCTTCGGCGAACAATCGACCCAACACGCCGGTGGTATGCAACGCCAGTGCCAGGGTGCCGGCAAAGGGACCCAGTCCCGCCGCGATCAACAACAAGGCGGCCCACACCAGCTCAGGTATGGCGCGCAGGACATTGAGCAACAGGCGCGTCAGTTTGCCAAGCCATGCCGGTTGGCCATGCAGTTTGTTACTCCCGCCGCCAGATAGTGCGATCAACACCGCCATGACCATCGCCAGCGCAGTGCCAAGCAGCGACATGGCGAAGGTTTCAATCACCCCAGTCCCCACCCGGCGCAGAAACGGCAGGGATATGTCCGGCGGAAAAAATTCACGGATGAAGGCAACCATCAGCACCAGTGCCTCGCTCGAAAACAGCGCTTTCCATTCGAGATCCAGGCTCCAGAAACTGGCGATGACCAATGTCAGCAATGCCGCCATGAACCAACAGGCACGGCAGCGGGCATCGAATAGCGGAGTGCGGGCGGGGAGTGACAATGGCATGGCCGTCAGCCTATCTCGCGGCGCAACACGGTGCTGATACGATCCGCCAGCGCCACCAGCAGAATGAAAATCAACAATATGGTGGCGACTTCCCCGCCATGGAACATTTTCATTGAGTTGTCCATTTGCTGTCCCAGCCCGCCCGCGCCGACAAAACCCAGCACCACCGAGGAGCGGATCGCGCATTCCCAACGGTAAACGGTGTAGGAGGTGAGCTCGGTGGCATTTTGCGGCAGCAGCGCGTAAAAAAACGCCTGCATGCGTCCGCTGCCGTTTTGCATCAAGGTGCGGCTGGCGTGGGCATCGCCGCTTTCGAGGATTTCCGCATAGACCTTGCCGAGCATGCCGCCGTAGGTGAGCGCGATGGCGAGTACCCCGGCGGTCGCGCCCAACCCCGCCACGCGCACAAAAACCAGCGCCCACACCAGCTCCGGCACGCTGCGCAACACAATCAACAGCACGCGCAGCAGATGGCGAAAAACCGCGGGCAGGGTCGCCATGTTGCCGGTGAGCGCCGAGAGCGACAGTGCGCGCGTGGACAACAGCGTGAGCGGGATGGCCAAGAGCATGGCAAGGGTCATGCCTGCCGTGGCGATGGCCACGGTGCGCCAGGTTTCCTTCGCCAGCAACAACAAAAATTCCGTGCTCAACGCCGGCGGGAAAAATGACAGCAAAAATTGCCAGGTGGCGCGGCGGCCTTGCGCCTCGAACCATACCCATGGCTTGAATTCGGTGGCGATGAGCAACGGCCACAGCAACACCAGCGCCAGCGACATCCAGGCCACACGCGCAACCCAGGCGGGGTCGCGGCTCGGAGGCGTGATTGGTTTGGAGGACATCAGTGCTGTGGTGATCAAGTGGATAGTGGTCAGCGGCAAGCCATCAGGGGCGGTGTCGCGGTGTCGCTGGCCATGACGTGGAGCGTGTCTGCCATGGGTGCCGGGCCAGTCAATTCTTCCTCATGCTGGGCGTAAAGCCGATGCAGGTGTGCAGTGGTGACATCTTTTGTCGGCAAATCAAAGGCGACACCGCCATCGCGCAAACCGATGATGCGCGCAAACCTGGCCAGTGCCACCTCAACTTGATGCAAGGTCATGATCAAGGTGACGTTGCGCGACTTTGCCTCGGCAATCAGCGTGTCCATCACTTGTTGTGCACGCACCGGATCCAGCGCCGACAGCGGTTCGTCGATCAACCACAAACCTGCCGGTGACATCAGCACCCGCGCCAGCCCCACCCGCTGACGCTCGCCTCCGGACAAACGATCCACGCGTTCAAAAATTTTTTCACCGAGGTCAAATTTTTCGAGCGCCGCAAATGCACCGGAAATATTCTGCGGATATATCAGGGAAACAAAACTCTGCCAAAACCCCATGGCGGGCAGCGCCCCCGCCAAAACGGAGGTGATCACCCGTTGCCGTGGAGGCAGTGGTGGCACCTGAGTGGCCAGCACCAAGCGTCCGCGCAGTTTGCGCAATGCCGGCTGCGGCAGTCGCCATGGGTTAAGGTCATCGAGTGCCAGACTGCCGCTGCTTGGGCGCAAGGCACATGCCAGGGCATGCAGCA
>JANPNJ010000471.1:0-6513 GCA_031427395.1 Burkholderiales bacterium | reverse complement strand
GCCGGTGTCGAGGTGGGTGAGTTTGACAATCGGCGTGTTGCCGATGAGGTCGAGGACGTTTCCGTAGGACATGGCATCTCGCAAAAGTAAACGCTGGTGGCGTGTGGGGAAAAACCGCGCGGCGCTTTTGGCGTGGCGCGATGTCGTGGTGCGAATTAGGCGGAAGTTTACCGCGATGCCCCATCGCGCCCACGATAACCTCCACTTGGGTGTAAATTATTGTTGTATTTACCTCTATATGACCGAGCAAGGCTGCACGAGCCTGCCCGCAAGCAAAAACTCGTTGTCCCACCTCGTCGTAAGACATCCCAGGAGAATCGCCTATGTCCAAGCTGCTGCGGAATGCGCTTGCCATACTTGCCGGAATTGTCATTGGCGGTGGTGTCAACATGGCGTTCATCACCTTAAGCCCGTTGCTGATTCCCCCGCCTGCCGGTGTGGATGTCAACAGCGCCGAAAGCCTCGGCAAGGCCATGCATTTATTTGAGCCGCGGCATTTCGTCATGCCGTTCCTGGCGCACGCCGTGGGCACGCTCACTGGCGCGCTGGCCGCGTATCTGGTCGCGGCGAGCCACAAGGCGCAAATTGCTTTCGTGATTGGCGTGGTCTATCTTTGCGGCGGCGTGGCGGCAAGCTTCATGATTCCCGCCCCCGCATGGTTCATCGCACTTGACTTGTTGGCCGCCTACTTGCCCATGGCTTGGCTGGGAATTCGGATTGGTGCCAGCTTGCAACAAGGGGGTGGTGGGGTTGGGGAAAACGAGGCATGATTTTTCGAGTGGGTCGGTCACATCCGGGTGAGCCATTGAAATGACACATCAGCCAATTTCAGCAAATTTATCCCCGGAGTCCGCATGACTACTCTCGCCAATTCATTTTCCGTGCCCAACCGCGCCGCGCCATCATATCGACACGCGCATTGGTATTTTGTGGCGGCACTGGTGGTGATCATCGCCGGGTTCTGGCCTTCGTTTTTTCGTCCGCTCGGCGCCGGTAGTTTGGCCCATTCGATCCACGGGCTGACAGCAACCCTGTGGGTGGTCGCGTTGGCCGTGCAGTCGTGGTTGGTTTCCAGGGGGATGGTGATTTGGCACCGGCGCGTGGCGTGGGCGGTGATACTCTTGTTGCCGGTGCTGGTGGCGAGCGCGCTGCAGATGGTGGCGACGATGATCACCAATCCGAAAATGCCCGCGTTCCTGCCACCGCTGTTGGCGTTTATCGATTTGCCATCCTTGGCGTTTTTGATTGTGCTGGTGGTGCTGGCACTGAAAAACATCCGCACACCGGCGGCGCACAAGCGCTTCATGGCCGCGACCGTGTTGCTCGCCTTTCCACCGGCGTTGACCAGGCTGTATGCGCGCCTCGGTGTGCCGGGAGTGGATTTCATGGTGGCACTGCACGCGAGCTTTGTGACCGTCGAATTGATTCTGGTGGCGCTGATCGTCGCTGATGTCCGCAGCAATCAGCGGCGGCTTGCGTATCCACTATCGCTGGTGTTTTTTGTGGTGGTGCATGCGCTGATGGTCCCGGTTGGCACCAGTGAATTTTGGCGGGGGCTGATGGTGTGGTACGCGCGGCTGCCGGTTTTCGTATAGCCAACCGCAGCGGTCAGCGGTCACGACGCCTGGTTGGCAGCAAGTCCAGCACCAGGGTCATTCCCAATAACACCAGCAGGCCACCAGCCATCGCGCCGGATGTCAGCCGCTCGCCGAGAAAAACCACCCCCCAGGCCACCCCAAAAAACGGAATCAGAAATGTCACGGAAATGGCTTTGGTGGGGCCAATGTCCGCGATCAATCTGTAATAAAGCAGATAGGCCACGGCGCTGCACAGGAGCGCCAATGCCAAAAGGCACAGCAACACGACGGGTGAAGGAGTCACCCAGGTGGTGATTGGCATGGCCAGTGGCGCGGTCGCGCCCGCCGCGAGCAGCAGGGTGCCTGCGGCCAGCCCCATGTTCGGCGCGCCCTTCACGTATTTTTTGATATAGACGCTGATGAAGCCATAGGATGCCGTGGCGGCGATGCATGCCGCCGCCGCGAGCAGAACTTCCGGTGTCACGGCAAGCGGGCCCAGATTGACAATCATCGCCACACCGGCAAAGCCGATGCCGAGTCCCAGCACGCGCAATGCTGTCAGGCGCTCGGCCAGCAGCAACGCGGCAAACAGCGCGCCAAAAAACGGCGAGGAGGCGTTCAGCATGGCGCCGTAGCCGGCGGGCAGGGTCTGCATGGCAAAACCGATGAGTGAAAACGGCAGCGCCGAACTCAACAGCCCGATCAGCAGATACTGCCGCCAGAATTTTGCAAAGGCCAGATCGGCGCGGGTGAGTTGTGCATAGGCCAACAGCGCGAGGCCGGCGATGGCGACACGCAGCCACATGGTGCCGATGCCGCCAAACACCGGTGTGACCACGCGCATCAGCGCATACGAGCCGCCCCAGATGGCGGCGAGGGCAAACAGGCGGGCGATGTCGGTGTATTTCATGCCGGCATTATCGATGATCGAAGCGGGGTCAACGCCGAAAAACAGGCGCGGAAGTGGCTGGAAATTGAAACGCCAATATCCATGCGGCTTGGCACTGCGACGCGAAATCCGGCAGGTCACGCACACGCGTAAAAACTGAATGGTGTGTTGTCACGTTGTTTGGCTGCCCGGATGCGCTCAGGAAACTTCTGAAATATTCAGCGCTCCATAAATGATGACATCACGCCCCACCCCGTCCCCTCCCCCGCCGCAGGCAGGGGAGGGGAGCATTCAGTTCCCAAATCGCTACCGCGATTTGGGAAAACATCAATAAAATGCTTGACCTTGGTGTGGCTCCAGACTCTACAGTGGCTCCTGTGCCGGCAATGGTGCCGGATCCAACATCATGGAGATCAATATGGTTGCCCAACGCAAGGTGGAAGTATTCAGTGCAGGCTGTGCTGTCTGCGAAGACGTGGTGCGCATGGTCAAGGCAGGCGCGTGTGCGTCCTGCGATGTAACGGTTCTCGACACAAATAACGTCCAGGTTGCGCAGCGAGCCAGGGCCTTGGGAATTTCCAGGGTGCCGGCAGTGGTCATCGACGGCAAACTGGCTGGTTGCTGTGCCGCCGGCGAAGTCAATGAAGCCGTGTTGAAGGCCGCTGGTTTGGGGCAGTTGAAAGTATAAACAAGCAGGATAAGCTTGCCCCTGGAATGTATCCCGGGGGTTATGCTGCTGTCTTGCCGCACACCAGGAGTTCGCCATGTTGACCATTGGTAAAATTGCCGCACAGTCGAGCCTCACCACTGATGCCATACGATATTATGAAAAAGAAGGGCTCATTGCACCACCGCAGAAATCGGAAGCCGGTTACAGGCTGTACAACCACGACGCATTGCGTCGCCTTCATTTCATCAAACATGCGCGGGAATGCGGATTCAGCCTGGCCGAGATTCAGCGGTTATTGACATTGCAGCATTCGGATGTGTCATGTTGCAGCGATGTGCGCAAGCTTGCCGTCGAAAAAAAGATGCAGTTGGAAACCAAAATCCGCGACATGAAAGAGATGTCGGCGGCATTGGACACATTGATTATTGGCTGCCATGCGGACGCGCAACCGGTGGATCAATGTACGATCCTGTCTGCCCTGGAAGGTGTGCGACATGACTAAAATCGAGGTGTTTGTGTTGCCCGGCTGTTCACAATGCAGCACGGGCCTTGATGCCTTGAAGGAAGTGGCGGATTCGTTCGGTCCCGGCGCTTGCCTGTGGCAGGTGCGCAACCTGCTGGAAAACATCGACCAGGCTGTCAGGCTGGGCATCTTGTCGACGCCAGCCATGGCCCTCGACGGCAAACTTGTGTTCACCTCCTTGCCAAGCCCGCAGCAATTGCGCACGGAACTCAGCCGGCATGTGGGTTCGTGATGGATTTGCAATCACTCCAATCAAGTGTTGAACAGGCAAATGCAGCGGCACTGGGCCTCAGTTTTTTAACCGGATTTTTATTCAGTTTCAACCCCGTCGCATTTGCGGCCATTCCCGTGTCGCTGACTTATGTCACCAAGGCGCGTGAACCACGGCGTGCTGTGCTGTACGGAGGCATGTTCATTCTCGGCATGGTCGTCATCCATATCCTGTTGGGCCTGATTGCCGGTCTGGGTGGCAATTGGGTAAAGGTATTGTTGGGACGCTACTGGGGCCTGTTGCTCGGCCCTGCGCTCATCGTGCTGGGAGCCATGTGGCCTGGCTGGCTCAAGGTCAAACTGCCTGCAATGGGAATGAAAGCCAAGCCGGTTTCCGGACCGGCAGGGGCGTTCTTGCTCGGCATCCCGTTCTCGGTGGCGGTATGCCCGTTTTGCACGCCGGCGCTGTTGATATTGCTGGGGGTCGCAGCAACGGTCGGATCACCCTTCTATGGCATGTTGCTGCTGCTGGCGTTTGCGCTGGGTCGCGCGGTGCCGATTTTAATCGGGGCTGTGGCGATCGGTTGGCTGGAAAATATGCAGTTCCTGAGGCATTACCAAAGGCCAATGGAAGTGACAGGCGGACTGGTTTTGATTCTTTCCGGACTTTATATGCTCAACGCCTACTTTTTCGTGATTCCCGCTCTGGCTTGATGGATTCTTCCCGATCACGCAACGCGGGAATGACGGCCTGTTGTCCTTCATTGTCCTGACCCATTGCCCAACATTGTCCAAAAGGGCGACGATATGTGCCACAATTTTCGTCATCGAGTGGATGGCAGAAATAAATCCCCTGTCGCCATCGCCAAACAGGCGGTTTAGTCCAACAAGGTTTATCCGTCGCGGGAGGCGTTCGTGGTGGCACTCAATTCGGGGGCGCGACAGATAAGCGCTATTTGTTGGGCGGCAAGAGCACCACAAAGGGAGAACGTTATGAGTGAGTCTGCAGCGGAAACCTTTGGGCTGAGTCAAATTGGCCAGATTGCTGTCCCGGTCAGCGATATCGAGCGGGCAATCCTGTTTTATCGGGATACTCTTGGAATGCGGTTTCTTTTTCAGGCACCGCCGGGCTTGGCCTTCTTTGACCTCAGCGGCGTTCGCCTGATGCTGGATGGCCCGGCCAAAGCGCAGGCCGGGAGCAGTTCGGTCATCTACTACAAGGTCGCGGATCTTCAGACAGCATTCACCACGCTGTCGAAACGAGGCGTTCAATTCGAAGCAAAGCCGCATCTGATAGCGAAGATGCCCGATCACGATTTGTGGATGGCCTTCTTCCGTGATCCGGACAAAAACCTCATTGCGCTAATGAGCGAGATGAAACATTGATCATCCAACGTGCCGCCCAACCCGGCAGTCAACACAGACGCTGCGCGATGGCCATTCGGCCATGCAAATTCTTCAAGGCATCCACATGAGTACGCACAAACTATTTGACCTTTCCGGACGCATCGCGCTGATCACCGGCGGCTCGCGCGGGCTGGGTCTGCAAATCGCCAAAGGCTATGGCGCGCACGGTGCCAGGCTCGCGCTCACTGCCCGCAAAGCCAATGAATTGGCCGATGCCAAGGCCGAATTGACCGCGTTGGGATTTGATGTTTTCACCATGCCCAGCGATTTATCCAAGCCGGAATCCATCGCGCCAATGGTTGATGCGGTCATGGCGCATTACGGCAGGATTGATATTCTGGTCAACAACGCCGGTGCTTCGTGGGGGGCAAAGGCGGAAGACTATCCGCTGGAAGCGTGGAACAAGATCATCAACACCAATCTCACCGGCTCGTGGTTGGTGACGCAACAAGTCGGTGCCAAATCGATGATCCCCAACAACAAGGGCAGCATCATCAACATCGCCTCAGTGGCTGGGCTGCGTGGACAAATGGGAGCGATGCAAACCATCGCCTACAACACCAGCAAGGGCGGCTTGGTCAATTTCACCCGTGCGCTGGCGGCGGAGTGGGCGCATCACGGCATTCGTGTCAATGCGCTGGCACCAGGTTTTTTCCCTTCCAAAATGAGCGCCGGCATATTGGGCGTGATGGACAAGCAAATTCTGGCGATGACCCCGCTGGGGCGCTTGGGTGGTGATGAAGATTTGATGGGACCGGCAATATTCTTGGCGTCCGACGCGGCTGGTTATGTGACGGGTCAGATATTGTCGGTTGACGGCGGCATGACGGCGGTGTAAGTAGGGGGAAAGCGGGCAAAAGCGACACCGCAAGAAAGAATTATTTATTATAATTCATGTGGTTACGTCATTTCCCCGCAAAAGCTAGGCGTGGAACAAGGCCACGGCGGGCGTAATTTTTGAACCAGCTGTTTCGCCCGGCCCGCACCAAAAATCACGAACCAGTTGACGCAGCAAGCCAAGCCGGGCTATACTGGCGGACTTCGCTACTCCAGCCGTGGCTCTGTCGGCTGAAAGTCTGCAAAAACAAGACGCTAATTTGGGTCTTGCCTTCCTGAAAGTCTGCACTGGCCACACCGGAAACGGTGTTTTAAGCAATCGGGAAAAAAGAAGTTTTCTAACCTGTTGGCGTGGTTTGTTCGGGTCTCCGAACCGATTGCGGCAATATAAGACGGATCC
>JANPNJ010000470.1:0-2582 GCA_031427395.1 Burkholderiales bacterium | reverse complement strand
GCGGTGGTGTTGACGCTGATGATGCCGCCAAGCGGGCCGGGGGTGAGCGGTGAGAAGGTGATGTTGACCGCGCAGCCGCCGCCGGGCTGGATGGTGCCGGCACAGGTGCTGGTGAAGCCGAAGTCGCCGATGCCGTTGACGCTGCGCACGTCGAAGGGGCCGTTGCCGGTGTTGCTGACGGAGGCAATTTGCGCCGGGCTGGTGGAGCCGACGTTCTGGTTGCCGAAGTCAAAGTTGGCGGGGCTGATGCTGATGGCGGAGATGATGGGCACGGCGATGCTGATGCTGGTGCCGAGGTTGGCCTGGCCGGCGCTGTTGGTGGCGCGCAGGGTGAAGGTGAAGAATCCGGCGGAAGTGGGGGTGCCGGAAATGTTGCCGGTGCTGCTGTTGAGGCTGAGGCCTGGGGGCAGCGCGCCTGCAGGTATCGACCAGGTGATGGGTGTGGTGCCGGTGGCTACGGGGGTGAAGCTGTAGGCGCGGTCGGTGAGGCCTGCGGGGGGCGCGCCGCTTACGATGGCGGGGATGGTGCCGACGCTGACCAGCCCGGCGATAAAAATGCCAAATGCGTCGGCACCACTCCCCACCGCAATGGTATTGACGACGGTTTCAGTGGCGGTATCGATCACCGAAACGTTAGCGCTGCCTTGGTTTGCCACATAGACGCGTGTACCGGCCGGGTTAACGCTGACGCCAACCGGGCTAGCCCCCACCGCCAAGGTTTTTACCACCGTTTCGGTGGCCAAATCAATTATCGAAACATTGCTGCTGTTGTAATTGGCGACATACGCACGGGTGCCGGCAGGATTGACTGCGAAGCCGACGGGGGCGTTGCCAACCCCAATGGTTTTGACAACGGTGTTGGTGGCAGTGTTGATCACCGAGACATTGGCGCTGCTGAAATTGGTCACAAATGCGCGCGTTCCGCCTGGGTTAAATGCAACACCGATCGGACCAGTGCCAACGGCCACGGTGATGACCACGCTGTTGGTGGACGTGTCAATGACAGTGACAGTGTTAACGTTTCTGTTGGCCACATAGGCGTATGTGCCGGCGGGATTGATGGCAACGCCGTTCGGACCGGGTACCCCCGCCACCGTGGCCACCACCGTGTTGTTGGCGGTGTTGATCACCGAGACGTTGTTGCTGGCGGAGTTCGGCACATAGGCGCGCGTGCCGGCGGGGTTGACCGCCACGCTGTAAGGATTGGATCCCACTGCAACGGTGGCGAGTACGCTGTTGGTGGCGGTATCAATAACCGAAACAGTGCTGCCGCCGAAATTTGCCACATAGACACGCGTGCCGGCGGGATTGATACCAATACCGAACGGCTGGGTTCCCACGGCCACGGTGGCCACCACGGTGTCGGTGGCGGTGTTGATCACTGACACCCTGTTGATTGATTGGTGGGAGATGTAGGCAAACGGCTGGGCCTGTGCGATGCCAGACACAACAAGCATCAACAGCGATGTGACAACGTGCGAAAAAATGGTTCTCATGGCAGGGCTCCCGTGATGCGGGTGGGATTTCAGGGCGGAACATTGTTTGATAAAACGTTATATTTGGTGCGGTTTTTCAGGCATTTTGTGCTGGAACAGCTTGTGGTTATTGGAGTTTGATATTTTTTGTGGGTGGGTTGGCAAGTGAGGGGGTGAGGAAATGCCCGCACTCCCACGCCCCTTCCCCTGCGGAGCCTGCCCCGGCATGCTTAAAGCCGGGGGCAGGGGCCTAATTTTGCAGCGTCACCACACACCGCAACTTGGGCCCCTGCCTCCGCAGGGGAAGGTCAAGTGCGTACCAATGCGTTCACTTCCTCACTTCCTCACTTCCTCACCCGTTCACCTGTTCACCGTTCATCCCCTCAATTCCCACACGCACTCACAATAAACCGAAACGCCGACAGCGGCAAAATCTTGCAGCCCGTGCCGGACAAATCCACCGTGTTGGTCGCCGGGATGGCATTGCTGCCGATGCTGAGCACACCATCGCGGTTGCCCAGACCCTGCGGGGTGAAGGTGACGGTGATGGTGCAGCTTTGGTCGGGCGCAACCGGCGCCGCACAGGTGTGCGTCTGGCTGTAGTCACCCGTGGCGCTGACACTGCCGATGTTGAGGGTGCGCCCGCCGATGTTGGTGACGGTCACACTCTGGCTGGGGGTGTTGCCCTGCAGCACTGAGCCAAAGCCCACGCTCGCGGCACTCAGCTGCACCACCGGTGCGGGAATCGGAATCGCCGTGCCGCTGAGGCCGACGCTGGTGGCCCCACCGCTGGCGTTTGCGGCATTGCTGGCGATGACCAGGCTGGCGGTTTTGACACCGACCGGGCTGGACGGGGTGAAGCGGATGGCGACACTGCAGGCGGCGTTGGGAATGAGGCTGCCACAGGTGTTGGCGCCAACAGTGAAGTCGCCGGGGTTGGCACCGGTGAGGCTGATGCCGCCGATGTTCAGGACGGCGGTGCCGGAATTGGTGACGCTGACATTTTGCGCGGCACTGCTGGTGCCCAGCACTTGTTCGCTGAAGGTGAGACCACCACTGATGCGGATGAGCGGCTCGAGGCGCGGGGTGGCGTTGCCGCTGAGGCCA
>JANPNJ010000469.1:0-5274 GCA_031427395.1 Burkholderiales bacterium | reverse complement strand
ATTTGTCATGATTGCCGCGCCGCACACCAGCAACTGGGATTTGCCGTACATGTTGATGGTGGCATTCAGTTTGCGTCTGCATGTTTACTGGATGGGCAAGGCGTCGATATTCCGCGCCCCTTTTGGCCCGGTGATGCGCTGGCTGGGCGGCATCCCCGTTGTCCGTGCGCAATCAACCAACATGGTCGCTGCCTCAATTGATGCCATCAACAATTCGCAACGGCCTATTCAACTGGTGGTGTCACTGGAAGGCACGCGCAGCAAGTCACGCATCTGGAGAACTGGTTTTTATTACATTGCACTGGGCGCAAATGTACCGGTGGTAATGGCATACATGGATTACGAAAAAAAACTGACGGGACTGGGGCCCACTCTTTATCCTTCCGGCGATATTGATGCCGATATGAAAATCATCAAAACGTTTTACGCGCCCTTCAAAGGCAAAAACGCGGCGCAGTTTGACGCGCAATGATGTCTTCCGCCGCCAGCCGTGTCGTGTCATGGGGCCGCACCCGCAGCGGACAGGAAGTTGCGTGCGTCACGCATGAAAATGACCTTGGCATGCGAATGGCCTGCATCGACAACGGCGCCACCATCACCGCCATTGATGTGCCGGATCAACAGGGGCAAATACGCAATGTGGTGTTGAGTCTGCCGGATCTAGAGAGCCATGAACGCTCTCAGCGGCGATTCGGGGCGGTGAAACACCGCCGACGGGTCTGCAATACTCGGTGTCACACGCGAAAAAAGCCGGGTGGCTGAACTTGCCCGCCGATTGGGATGTGCAGATGGAATGAGTGGCGCGGCAAAGATCAATGCCGGTGTGATCCGCTGTCCTTGTCCTGCCCTTTGGCGGTCACATCAACCGTGAAGGTTTTTTTGTCGGCCGATTCAAACGTCAGTTGCAGCGGCACACTGTCACCCTTGGCAATGGGCTTGGTGATTTTGATCAACATGATATGAAAGCCGCCGGGCTTGAGCTCGGTCATTTTGTTGGGTGCGATGTCAACCGCATCCACCGCCCGCATTTCCATCACCCCGTCCTTCATTTTCATATCGTGGATTTCGACCACCGCCGCGGCGGGTGAGGCGGCTTTCAGCAGACGCAATGGTTTGGCGGATTTGATGTGCATGTAGGCGGCTGAAACACTGCCGCCGGGCACGGTGGTTTTTGCCCATACGTCAAAGACGCGCAATGACGGCTCGGCGGCAGTTTGCGCGTCGGCAATCAGAGGCGTAGCGGCAACAAGCAGTGCGGCAAACAGGAAGGAAATTTTCATGTGGGCTCCATTGGTCTAGGCAAAATTATATCCGCAGGATTGCCGCTCACGGCTTGAGCAATGCATCAACATGCAAATGGGCGCACGCAAGTTGCGATGTCTCACGCACATCGGCCCCCACCACTCGCGGGAGCACGCCCAGGCAAGGTGCGTTGATCAATTGTTTCAGTGAGCTGATGTTTTCCTGACGGCAGGTCATGTCCGAGTCAAGGGTGTTTGCCACCCACCCGGCCAATTTCAGCCCGCGTGCGTGAATCGCCTCGACCGTGAGCAGCGCGTGGTTCAGGCAGCCCAGCCGCAATCCGACCACCAGGATCACCTCCAGTCCGAGCCGAACCGGCAAGCTCGCCATGGACTCTTTCATCGACAGCGGCACCAAAAATCCACCCGCGCCTTCGACCAGCACACCATCGTGTGACGCGGCGAGTTGGTTGAAATATTTTTCAATCACCTCCAAATCAATGGTGCGCGCCTCACGCATGGCGGCGATGTGTGGTGCGACGGGCTCGGCAAAGCAGTACGGGTTCACCAGTGATGCGTCAATCGCACTGCCATACGCCGCCAGCAGCGCGTGGACATCCTCGTTGTGTGTGGTGCCGTTTTGCACAATGACGCCTGCGGCCACCGGCTTCATCGGTGCCACCCGGATGCCGCGCGCGCGCAGCGCCACCAACAAGGCGCAGGCCACAAAAGTTTTGCCGACTTCGGTGTCGGTGCCGGTGATGAAAAAATTTCTCATGGGCGGCCGACCATGCGTTTGAATTCGCCGAGTGAAATGGCTTGTTGGCCATCAACGGTTTTGCGTTTGGTGACTTCCGGCCGCCAGGCGTGGCCGTAAATGACTTCGTAGGTGGCGGGCAGGCGGCCGTCGGCACGAAATTTTTCATATGCGGCGGCAAGCTGTGCCCAGCGGGTTTTGCCTGTCAGGCCGCGCTCGCGCTCGGGCAGCACATTGTGCGCGCCGATGCCTTTGAGTTCGCGCATCAAGGTCATCAGCTCGGTGTAGGTGACGGTCATGATTTCGCAATCCATCACCGGGTCGGCAAAACCGGCCGCCACCAGCATGTCGCCGATGTCGTGCATGTCCACAAAAGTATTGACGTGTGGTTTGTCGTCCACCGCGCGAAATGCCGCGCGCAATTCCTTGAGGGTGTCCGGGCCCAGTGAGGTGAACATGAACAGTCCGCCGGGACGTATGACGCGCACCATTTCCCGTGCAATTTTTTCCGGGTCGCACCATTGCAGGGTGAGGTTGGACACGGCGAGGTCAATGGATTCACCGGCCAGCGGCAGCAACTGGGCATCGGCGCAGATCGCGTGGTGTGTTGGCGCGGCACCCAGTAATTTGCCCAGCCAGCCAGGCCAGCCAGGCCAGCCAGGCCAGCCAGGTGAAGCCAGCCGCTGTCGGGTGTGGTTGAGCATGGATGGTGCCAGGTCCAGCGCCAGCAATTGTGCTTGCGGATCGCGGGCGGCGAGTTTGGCGGTGAGATAGCCGGTGCCGCATCCCAGGTCGAGGGTGCGTGATGGCGCAAGCCGGATGTATTGCAGGCGTTCGAGCATCCGGTCGGCGATTTCACGCTGCAAAAAAGCATGCTCGTCGTAGGTGGCCGCTGCCCGCTCAAACGAGCGGCGCACCGCTTGGCGCAACGGCAGATTTGGCGGGGCGGTCATGACGGCAAAAATTCTTTGACGCGCGCGACAAACGGCGCACGATGCGACAAAAACGGCGCATGGGCGGCATGCGGGATCAATTCAAATTCGCAATTCGGCAGCGCGCTCGCAAGCCAGCGCGCGGCGGGTGTCGGCGTGAGGGCGTCGTCATCACCATGGATCAGCAGGGTTTGTTGTGTGATTTGTGTGGTCGTGTCGCGCAGATTCGTTTTTGCCAAAATTTCCAGGCCGTGCAGCAGATTTGCAATATTCGGCGCGGCACGCGCGAGCACCGCGTGTTGCAGCAGGCGAATGGTGTCCAGGAGATTTTCCTGCCGCAGCACTTGCAGCGCCAGGAAGTTTTTGATGGTGGCGGCGTAGTTGGTGGTCAGCCGCGCCGCGAAATCGTCGAGCACGTCCGGCTTCATACCACACAGCCAATCATCCCCCGCCACAAATTGCGGTGTGGTCGCCACCAGTATCAGCTTGTCAATTTGCCGCGGATGGCGGTGCGCCAGATTCAGCGCCACCTGCCCGCCGAGTGACCAGCCGAGCACATGGGTTTTTTCTGGCAGCACAGCGGCCACCGCGTCAGTCATGGCGTCGAGCGTGTTTGCCGCAATGTCGCCCGACAGCCCGTGGCCCGGCAAATCCACCAAGTGCAGCGTGTGGTGTTCGGCCAATTCAAAGGCAAGGTGTTGCCACACTGCGCCGTTGAGACCCCAGCCGTGCAGCAACGCCAGATGCGGTCCTTTGCCCATGGTTTCAACAAACAATGCCATTGTCATTTGTCAGCCGTCAGCCGCCGCGATGGCCGAGCAACGTGACTTCGATGTCGGTGAGGGCGGTGATCAAATCAAACACTTCATCGCTGTTGTGGTTGGCAGAAAGCGAGACGCGCAGCCGTGATGTGCCCGCGGGCACCGTCGGCGGGCGAATGGCCGGCACCAGAAAATGCCGCTGGCGCAGTTCCTCGGCGAAGGCCAGCGTGGTGGCGTTGTCGCCGACAATCACCGGCTGGATGGCGGTTTGTGAAAACGGCAGGCGCGCATATTGCAGTTTCAGCGAGTCATTGAAAAAATCAATCAGCGTGCGCAAATGGCGGCGGCGCTCGTGGTCTTCCGACATCACATCCAGCGCGGCCAGGCAACCGGCGGCTATTGCCGGTGGGGTGGCGGTGGCAAAGAGGTAAGTGCGCGCCGCTTGCATGATCCAGGCAATCACATCCTCATGCCCCGCGACAAACGCGCCGTAGCCACCCACCGCTTTGCCGAGGGTCGCCATGTACACAATGCGCTCGCTGGTTTTGCCCAGCATGTTGAAATGTTCCAACACGCCTTTGCCGCGATAACCGAGCACGCCAAATCCATGCGCGTCATCCAGCACTAATAGCGCATCGTGTTGCTCTGCCAATTCGAGCAGTTCGGGTACCAGCGCAATGTCGCCGTCCATGCTGAACACCGCATCAGTGACAATCAATTTACGCGCGGTGTTTCGGCCATTTTTGTCCCAATCGGCAAGCTGGGCGCGGAGTTTGGCAGTATCATTGTGTGCATAACGCTTGAAGGTGGCACGTGAAAGTTGTGCGCCGTCGTTCAAACAAGCGTGATTCAATTTGTCGGCGAAGATGACATCACCGCGCCCGGCGAGTGAGGTGAGAATGCCCAGATTGGCCGCATAGCCCGAGCTGAACAACAGTGCTTTGGGAAGTCCGACAAATGCGGCCAGCCGCGTCTCCAATTCGTCGTGCAGCCGATTGTGCCCCGTGACCATGTGCGAAGCACCGGCACCGAGGCCATAACGCTTCACCGCGCGCACCGTGGCCTCCACCACGCGTGGATGATTGGCCAGCCCCAGATAATCATTGCCGGCAAATGACAACACCCGCTGCCCGTCGATGATCATCGAGGCATCCTGCGGCGACTCAACCAGGCGCCGCGCGCGCAATTGGTCGGCCTGGGCAAGCTCGGAAAGCAGGGCGGTGAAATCGGAGACGGGCATGGTGGGGAGGTGATTCGGTTGTGGTCAATTATTTTTACCGTCGATGGACGCCGATAAAACCAAAAGAACGCCGATGATTACTTTGCAGGCAATCTTAAACCTGACAGGATGAAATTCCTCGTCGGCCATGCTGGCCTCTGTCGGAATGACGGCGATTCTTGGATGACTAGCATTTTGTTTTATCCGATTTTATCGGCGTTTTTTTGGGGTTTTTTTTGGGTGTTTGCGGCGCCCATCGGCGGTTCCACTATCATCAACAGCAGAAATCACAACGGCCGAACCCCCAGCTTGTCAAACAGCGCGCGATCCCGCGCCACATCCGGGTTGCCGGTGGTCAGCAGTT
>JANPNJ010000468.1:0-6740 GCA_031427395.1 Burkholderiales bacterium | reverse complement strand
GCTGCCTTTTTTATTTTCAGGTTTCCTGTTCGAGAAAACTTTTCAGCCGCTCCGAGCGCGACGGGTGACGCAATTTGCGCAACGCCTTGGCTTCAATCTGGCGAATGCGCTCGCGGGTCACGTCGAATTGCTTGCCGACTTCCTCGAGCGTGTGGTCAGTGTTCATCTCGATGCCAAAACGCATGCGCAACACTTTTGCCTCGCGCGGCGTGAGTGAATCGAGCACGTCCTTGGTGACATTCCTGAGCGAGGAATATTGCGCCGCGTCGGTTGGCGCCAGCGTGTTGGTGTCTTCGATGAAGTCACCAAGATGCGAATCATCATCATCGCCAATCGGCGTTTCCATCGAGATCGGCTCTTTGGAAATTTTCATGATCTTGCGGATTTTTTCTTCCGGCATTTCCATTTTCAGGGCGAGTGTGGCCGGATCCGGCTCAAGACCGGTCTCCTGCAAAAATCTGCCGGGAGATGCGGTTCATCTTGTTGATGGTCTCGATCATGTGCACCGGGATGCGGATGGTGCGCGCCTGGTCGGCGATCGAGCGGGTGATCGCCTGGCGAATCCACCAGGTGGCGTAGGTGGAAAATTTGTAACCACGGCGGTATTCAAATTTGTCCACGGCTTTCATCAAGCCGATGTTGCCTTCCTGGATCAAATCGAGGAATTGCAAACCACGGTTGGTGTACTTTTTGGCAATCGAGATCACCAGCCGCAAATTGGCTTCGATCATTTCGCGTTTGGCGCGGCGCGCCTTGGCCTCGCCGGTGGACATCTGCCGCGCGATTTCCTTCAAATCCTTGATGGGAATGCCGACATCTTTTTGGATGGCGATCAAATTTTCCTGCAACTCGACCACGGCCGGCTTGAAGCGCAGCAGCGCGGCGGCGTAGGACTTCGCGTGGGGCGCGGCGATTTCCTCGCCGATCCATTTCAGGTTGATTTCATTGCCCGGAAAAATCTTGATGAAATGCGGACGCGGCATGCTGGAATTTTGCACACAAAGATGCTGGATTTCACGCTCTTTTTTGCGCACCGAATCAACCAATCCACGCAGGCCGTTGCACAGCGCCTCGACTTGCTTGGCGCCGAAGCGGATCTGCATCAGTTCGGCGGACAATTCCTCCTGAAAATCCTTGTAGCCGCGTGAACGATAACCCTTGTCGGCCAGCACCTTTTTCATCTTCTTGTAGATTTTGCGGATCTGGTTGAAGTGAACCATGGAGTCCTGTTTCAACTGCGCCAGATTGGCCGCGGCAATGGCGCCGTCCTCATCCGCGTCTTCTTCCTCGTCAAGCTCCTCGTCGTCTTCCAGTTCCTCGTCGGACAATTGCGCTTCCTTGACTTCGTCCTCGTTGGGGTCAACCAGGCCGTCGATGATTTCATCAATGCGCATTTCGTCGCGCTCGACCTTGTCGGCCAGCGTGAGGATGGCCTCGATGGTGGTCGGACAGGCGGAGATCGCCTGGATCATGTGCTTCAAGCCATCCTCGATGCGTTTGGCGATTTGGATTTCGCCTTCGCGGGTGAGCAACTCGACCGAACCCATTTCACGCATGTACATGCGCACCGGATCGGTGGTGCGGCCAAATTCGGAATCGACGGTGGACAGCGCCTGCGCGGCTTCTTCCTCGGCGTCGTCGTCGGCTGCGGTCGGCGCGGCTTCGTTCAACAACAGCGTTTCGGCATCGGGCGCTTCGTCATAGACCTGGATGCCCATGTCATTGAAGGTGGTGATGATGGCTTCAATTTGTTCGGCATCGACCATGTCCGGCAAATGGTCATTGATCTCACCATAGGTCAAAAAGCCGCGGTCCTTGCCAAGCGTGATGAGGCTTTTCAGACGTTTTTTCTGTGCCTCAACATCAGCCGGCGCCATTTCGGCGGCTTTGGCCAGCCGGCCTTTCGGGAACGGATATTCGTCGTGGTCTTGAGCGCTTTTTGGTTTGCGGGCCATGGTGTATTCCAGATAGGGGCAGTGATTGCCAAGTGAAAAGACGGCGGCGCTGAAATTTCAGGCCAAGGTCTTTCAATAATTCGAGGGGGAAAACAGAACCTTTAATTTTAGCACGATGTGCGTTTTTTCAATAGGGGGAAGTTTGATTTATCCAATCGCGACAAGGACTTATGGCCTTGCAATCGGGGTGTTGGCCCGACCATCCGCCGCCGATTTGACACCCATAAAAACGGAAAGTGCAATAAACACAACCGGTTACAGGCAAAAACGCGTGGTTCCGCGCGTACCGCAACGACTTTCAGCCGAGCCCAAGCTCCTGCGCCCGCCGCAGGGTTTCCGCGCGTTTTGAAGCGACCCTGCCCTCTTCCCTCAGCTTTGCCATGGCTTCGGCAAACTCGGTGTCGAGATCCAGTCGATCCGTGTCCATTTCACTCAGCAACAGCGAGGCTTGTTTCAACGCGTAGGCATCCGGCGTGTCCCGGAAATGTTCGACGATCATCGCCTGGTGCAGCAATTCACCATCGTGGGCGCGAATGTAGGCGGCGACCCGGCAGGCGGTGCCGAGTGTGGATGGGTCGTCGCTGGCGACGCTTAAATCAAAACCATTGGCCAGCTGCGGCTTGATCAACATGCGGCCAATGATTTGAATCACACGATCCGCCATGGGTACCTTGATGCGCGGTGCCGGCGCGCCCGCAGCCGGACCTTTTTTGCCCCAGGGCTTGAATGGTTTTTCGTTGGTCCTGCCCGATCCATCCTGCGGAAAATTTTGGTGGGCATGCTGTGGCGAGGCGTTGCCCGATGCTTTTGCCAACTGCGGCGCAAGCGGCACCGTTTCCTCGATTTCACGGGCGCTCATGCCGGTTTCCTCCACCAATTTGCGCCGCAACATAAAGGCCAGCGCTGGCGCCGCGATCTGTACGATAAAAGGCTTGATGAGCGTCAGCAGGCGGCCGCGCCCCTCGGCATTGGTCATGTCCACCTGCGCGCGCAGCTCGTCAAACAAAAACACCGACAGCGGGGTAGCATTTTTGAGTTCCGCCATGAAAGCATCCCGGCCCAGGCGACGCACGAAGGTATCGGGATCATCCTCGGCGGGCAAAAACAAAAATCGCACTTCCTTGCCGTCACTCACCATCGGCAGCGATTGCTCCAGCGCACGCCACGCCGCGCGCCGCCCGGCCTTGTCGCCGTCAAAACAAAACACCAGGTTGTCGGCCATGCGCAACAATTTTTCGACATGCATCGGCGTGGTGGCGGTGCCGAGTGTGGCCACCGCGTTGGCAACATCGGCCTGCGCGAGCGCCACCACGTCCATGTAGCCTTCGACCACAATGACGGTGTTGTCGTCCCGGATGCGGCGGCGCGCCTGGAACAGGCCGTATAACTCACGACCTTTTTCAAACAGCGGTGTCTCGGGTGAATTCAGATATTTGGGCTCGCCCGCATCAATCACCCGGCCGCCAAAACCAATCACATTGCCGCGTTGATCGAGTATCGGAAACATGACGCGATCCCGAAAACGATCGTAGCGCCTCCCCTCGTCCGAATCGATCACCAGCCCGCAATCCTTCAACGCCCCGGCCGTGTAATCCTCGACCGCGCCCTTGAGCCCCTGCCAGTCATCCGGCGCATAACCCAGGGAAAATTTGGCGGCGATTTCGCCACTCAGACCACGACCTTTGAGATATTCAATCGCCTTGGGGCTGGCCTTCAGTTCGCGCCGGTAAAACTGCATGGCGGCTTCCATGATTTCGCCCAAACCCGCCGACTGGCGCGCCTTTTCAATTGACTCTTCGCGGTTGGCCTCGGCCGGCAAGGCCATGCCCACCGACTGCGCCAGCTCCTCCACCGCGTCGCGGAATCCCATGCCGTTGTATTCCATCAAAAAACCGATGGCGGTACCGTGCGCCCCGCAACCGAAGCAGTGGTAAAACTGCTTGGTTGGTGCCACCGAAAATGACGGGGTTTTTTCGTTGTGGAACGGGCAACACGCGGAATAATTCTGCCCGGACTTTTTCAGCTTCACATGCCGATCCACCACCTCGACAATGTCGATGCGGGCAAGAAGCTGCTGGATGAAGTCTTGCGGGATCATTCGGTCATTATATTTCGCGGCGGGGGAGCGGCTGGATTTTTACCGCTGATGGACGCCGATATTCGCCGATGAAGTCAAAAACTTTAAGGCGCCGCAAAAAATTCGTCATTCCCGCAGAGCCTGCCCCGGCATGCTTAAAGCCGGGGGCGGGAATCCAGTCTGTCGCTCAGTTCAAATCTTGGTATGGACTGGGTCCCAGCCTCTGGGACGACGGGTTTTAACTTAACCGCATTCCTTGTACACGCATTTATCGGCGTTCATCGGCGGTTAAAAAGCCAAAACCAATGGAACCAAACCTACCCCAAACGCGCCTTCACCAAAGCCGACAGCTTGCCCATGTCGGCACGCCCCGCCACTTGCGGGCGCAGGGCGTTGATGACTTTGCCCATGTCCTTGCCGGAGGTAGCGCCGGTTTCCTTGATGACCGCATCGAGGATGGCGCTGATTTCCGCATCGCTCAATTGCTGTGGCATGTAGGCTTGCAAAATGCCGACTTCAAATTCTTCGATGGCAACCAAGTCGAGCCGGTTGCCTGCGGTGTATTGGGTTATCGAATCCTTGCGCTGCTTCAACATTTTTTCAATGATCGAAAGCACGATGGCATCGGTGATGTCGATGCGCTCATCGACTTCGCGCTGTTTGATGGCGGAGGTCAGCAGGCGGATCGCGGCAAGTTTGCCGGATTCGCGGGCTTTCATGGCCGCTTTCATGTCGTCGTTGATTTTGTCGCGCAGTGCTGATGTGGTCATGGCGGTTTCCGGCTTGAACAATAAAAAAGGCAGGTAGCGATTGCTACCTGCCTTGAAGGGAATTCTTGGGAATTCGCGGTGCGCTTAAAACAACTTCGGCGGCAGCATTTGCGCACGCAGGCGCTTGTAACGGCGTTTGACGGCGGCGGCGTGTTTGCGCTTGCGCTCGGCGGTGGGCTTTTCGTAGAACTCGCGCGCGCGCAAGTCAGTGAGCAGGCCGGTTTTTTCAATGGCGCGCTTGAAACGGCGCAGAGCCACGTCGAACGGCTCGTTCTCCTTCAGTTTGACCAACATATCAATATTTCCTTAATCACTTTTATGGTTATGCCCGCCCAACCCTTTTGACAGGTTGTGGGTCTGAAGCTTTTTTGGTTCTCCGCGCCGCCTGCCAAAAACTACACAGGCTCGCAGCGAAGCCCAATATAATAGCCAAGTTTGCCGATTTTCACAACAATTTCAAACACCTATCTTGCTAATTCTTGGTATCGAATCGTCCTGCGACGAAACCGGCGTGGCGCTTTATGACACCCAAAAAGGCCTGCTCGGACATCGCCTGCATTCGCAGATTGAGATGCATGCGGCCTATGGCGGCGTGGTGCCGGAGCTGGCGTCGCGCGACCATATCCGGCGCGTCATCCCATTGACTGAAGACGTATTGCAAGAGAGTGGCTGCTCACTTGACATGATTGATATGGTCGCCGTGACACAAGGCCCAGGTTTGGGCGGGGCACTGTTGGTGGGCAATGGTTTTGCGGTGTCGCTGGCGGCGGCACTGGGCAAGCCGGTAATGGGCATCCACCATTTGGAGGGTCATCTGCTCTCGCCATTGATGACCACGCCGCGCCCGGATTTTCCCTTCGTCGCGCTGCTGGTATCCGGCGGTCACACCCAATTGATGGCCGTTAAAGGTGTCGGCGATTACACCCTGCTGGGCGAAACCGTGGATGACGCGGCGGGTGAGGCATTTGACAAAACCGCGTCACTGCTGGAGCTGGGTTATCCGGGCGGCGCGAAACTCTCCAGGCTCGCCGAAAGCGGCGACGGCAACAAATACAAACTGCCGCGCCCCATGCTGCACTCAGGTGATCTCGAATTCAGTTTTAGCGGCCTGAAGACCGCAGTATTAACCCTCGTCAACAAACTGAAGCTGGCTCCAGGTGGGTTGACCGAGAGTGCGCGCGCCGATGTCGCCGCCGCCTTTGAAACCGCCATCGCCGACGTGCTCACCGCCAAATCCCTGCACGCACTCAAACAAACCAACATGAAACGCATCGTGGTGGCGGGCGGGGTCGGCGCCAATCGACGCTTGCGCGAAATGCTCACGCGCGAGGCCAACAAAATGGGCGCGGAAGTTTTTTATCCGCCGCTGGCGCTGTGTACCGACAACGGCGCGATGATCGCCTTTGCCGCCGCCATGCGCATCACACACCAGGTGGCGTCACCGAGGTTTGAGAATGGCGGCTTTGCCGTCAGGCCGAGGTGGCCTTTGGCGGAATTGCAGGGCTGATGGGGTGAGAATAGCTACCCGCATTTCGTCCCCAGCATTTTGTGAGGTGCTGCTGCATAATTTGAAGTAAACTAAACTATACAAATATACATACACTCTCACATGTCATTTGACGCTCAAGTCCGCCAAGACTTACTCGCTCCGTCCGGCAGTCCGGGCGAATCGCCAAGCCACGAGCCCACTCGTTTGCCGACAGCACTTGAATTTTTCTCGGGAAGTGGATTGGTGTCTTTCGCGCTGAGACGATTTTTCAGCGTGGTTTGGGCAAATGATATATGTCAAAAAAAAGCTGCTGTATATAAAGCCAATCATAAGCAACACAACCTTGTTCAAGAATCCATCGAAAATATCAGTGGATTGAATTTGCCTCCGGCTGAGCTGTCCTGGGCAAGCTTTCCTTGCCAGGATTTATCACTTGCCGGTCTTATTGG
>JANPNJ010000467.1:0-2908 GCA_031427395.1 Burkholderiales bacterium | reverse complement strand
CGGATTTTATTGCGCTTGCGCAGCTCAACCAAGCCGTTGACCTTGACCACACCAGTGGTCACCAGTGCGCCGCCCGCGCCGCCGCTGTCGGCAAAGCCGGTCAGCTTGAGCAGGTGGTTGAGTTCGATGTATTCGTTGCTGATGGGGTAGGTGATTTTTTTCATGTGGGTTATTTTACGTGACAGCACGCGAAAAACACCTGAATTACCGCGCCCATTCGGCAAAAGCGGCAGCGGACAAACTCATATATCCTTGGCTTGCGATAAATCCAGCCGACAGCCACGCTTGCCGTGTTTGCCCTGATGGGAGAAACTGTGATCCCAACTGTTACCGGCGAGCAACAAAATGAACATTGCGTTTATCGGTTTGGGCAACATGGGTGGCGCGATGGTGCGACACTTGATGGCGGCGGGACACACACTGGGTGTTTACGCGCGCCGCGCCGAGGTCATGGCACCTTTTGTCGCGGCCGGTGCCACCGCCGCTGCCTCTCCAGCGGAAGCCGCGCGTGATGCCGACTTTATTTTCACCAATGTCACCGCCGCCGCCGATGTGGAAATGGTGTTGCTCGGCAAAGATGGGGCAATCGAAACCGCAAAACCGGGCGCGATTGTCTGTGATTTTTCCACCATCGATGCCACCATCACCCGCGCCATCGCCGCCCGCCTGGCGGCAAAACAAATTCAATTCATGGATTGTCCTGTATCCGGCGGCACCAAAGCGGCGGAAGCGGGCACACTCACCATCATGGTTGGCGGCGACGTACACACACTGGGAAAAACCCGATTGCTGCTGGAAAAACTTGGCAGCAATATTTTTCACATGGGCGACATTGGCGCGGGGCAGATCACCAAGGCGTGCAACCAGATTGTGCAGGTCATCAATATCCAGGGGATCGCCGAGGCGATGTTGTTTGCGCATGCCAACGGCGTGGACGGCGCGAAAGTGGTGGAGGCGTTAATGTCCGGTTTTGCCGGCTCCAAAATGCTTGGGCTGATGGGCCCGAAAATGGCGGCGCGCGATTTTGCCGCAGGCATTGAGGCGCGTTTGCACCATAAGGATTTTGCGTTGATCCAGGCCGCCGCCACCAAGCAAAAGCTGCCGATGCCCGCCATGAATCTGGTACATGATCAGTTGGCGAAACTCATGGCTGCCGGATGGGGGACAATGGACACCTGCAATTTGTTGCGGGTGCTGGAGCAAGAGCATGCACCGCCGACGCACATCGACTTGCGTCGATAAAACAATAAAACACATTGACAGACGGGCATCTTCAAACAAAACCATCTGAAACGGCACGCCAGATATAGACTTTATTTTTTTTTGGAAATTCTAAAGATGCGGTAATTAAATATGGTGAAACTGTCGTCCCCGCGTAGGCGGGATCCAGCGACTTTCACTGCGTACGATACTGGATTCCCGCCTTTGCGGGAATGACGAAGGTTTTTAGAATTACCCTTTTATGTAGACTGAAAGAAAATCCACAACATGAATCTACACACCCTGCTGCTGCAACGCGCGGCTGACCACAAACCGATTCGCGTCGCGCTCATTGGCGCGGGCAAATTTGGCTCGATGTTCCTTTCACAGGTGCCGCGCACAGCGGGGCTGCACTTGGTTGGCATTGCCGATTTGTTGCCGGCACAGGCACGTGCGTCCCTTGCCCGCGTCGGCTGGCCACCTGAAAAATTTGCCGCCACATCAATGGCCGAGGCCGCCAAAACCGGCGCGACCTTCATCACCGACGACGCGCACGCGCTGATTGCCTCGCCGCACGTCGATGTGGTGATCGACGCAACCGGCCATCCGGCGGCGGGCATTGCCCATGTGCTGGCGTGCTGTGCGCACCACAAACATATCGTGATGGTCAATGTCGAGGCCGATGCCTTGGCCGGGCCGCTGTTGGCCAAACGCGCCAACGCCGCCGGCATCGTTTATTCACTCGCCTATGGTGACCAGCCCGCGCTGATTTGTGAAATGGTCGATTGGGCGCGCGCGGCCGGATTTGAGGTGATCGCGGCCGGCAAGGGCAGCAAATATTTGCCGGCCTATCATGCCTCCACACCCGACACGGTATGGGGGCATTATGGCTTCTCAGCCGACATGGTGGCGGGTGGTGACTTCAACGCGCAGATGTTCAATTCTTTTCTGGACGGCACCAAAAGCGCCATCGAGATGACTGCCGTGGCCAATGCCACCGGCCTCACTCCCGCGCCGCACGGCCTGGATTTTCCACCATGCGGGGTGGACGATCTGGCGCGGATATTAAAACCAAACTCTGCTGGCGGCCTGCTGCATCATCGCGGCCAGGTGGAAGTCATCAGCAGTGTTGAACGCGATGGCCGTCCGGTGTTTCGTGATCTGCGCTGGGGCGTGTATGTGACCTTCGCCGCGGGCACCGACTATGTGCGGCGCTGCTTCAAGGAATACGGCCTGGTGACCGATGCATCCGGCGAATATTCAAGCATGTACAAACCATTTCACTTGATTGGTCTCGAGCTGGGCATCAGCGTGGCCAGTGTGGCGCTGCGGCGGGAAGCTACCGGCATTGCCACCGGCTGGCGCGGCGATTGTGTCGCCACCTCCAAGCGCGCATTAAAAGCCGGGGACATGCTCGACGGCGAAGGTGGCTATACGGTGTACGGCAAATTGATGCCCGCCGCCGATTCGCTGGCCTGCGGCGCGCTGCCCATTGGGCTCGCCCATCGTGTGAAACTGCTGCGTGATGTAGGCATCGGCCAGACGGTGACATGGAACGATGTGGCCCTTGATGCGGACAATGCCGCGGTGAAATTCCGGCGCGAGATGGAAACGTTTTTTGCAGCGGATGAACGTGGATGACAGGCAAGATGAAACCCAGCCGCAACCTCAATATTTTGCAAGCCCCATGAAACCCGACACCAAACTC
>JANPNJ010000466.1:0-2010 GCA_031427395.1 Burkholderiales bacterium | reverse complement strand
AACAACCGTTGACAGTTGCAAAACCCATGAAAAAACGGGAGGTTACCCTCCCGTTTTTGTTGCCGATCCGCAATGAAATGCGAATCGACATTTGTTAATTACAACTTAGTTGATGCGCACACAGAATTGCAGGGAAACACTGCTTCCTGGCAGCAAATTCGCCGTCGGTGCCGCCGGACCTGCGGGTGTTGCCGCAGAAACCGCTGTGATCGTGCCCGAAGTCGCGTTAGCAGGAATGCTAGACGCAAACAGCGGACCCGTTGCATGTGCCACCCCAATCGGGCTGCAGGCTGCGTGATACCGGGTATTGGATGGCGTGGTATCTGACACCGTGATGGTGTTGATATTGCTCGACGTTGTATTGGTGCCAACAATCAGGTAAGCAATACACTGACCCGGCGCGGTGCCTGCACCTGCCGCAATTGCCGCACCACTCCACAATCCATTGGGTACACCAGCGGTGATCGTCGGTGCCACAGGCGCGGTTCCGCATGCCGTCAATTGCTGGAACTTATCCAGACGCAAGCCCGCTGTCAGCGTGGTGGTGTCGGTCACCGATACCGTTGTGGGCGTGACGGTGTTGTAGGTCGCGGTCAGTGTGGTCACATTTGGCGGACTGCCTGCCATTGCCGGCGCGTTGACACGCACAAAAATCGTCCGGGTTGTGTTGGGCGCCATCGTAAATGTGGTTGTCGTGATAATGTTGGTATCAGTACCAATATTCAAAACACCGTTCACTACCGGCACAGCCAAATTGCCACCATCATCGCTATAAGTGGAAGCCGTCCAAGCCTGTCCGGGCGCCTGACTGTTGGTCAAGAACGCGCCAGGGAACGAAATGGTATCCGTGGTATTGCCGTTGTTGGTGATGGTGTGGGTGTACGTCACCGACCCGCCAGGCGAGGTGTTCTGCGCACCATTTGGTGTGATCTGGACGTTGTAGGCGTTGTTCAGCGTAATCTGATCGCGTTTGGTGTCAAACACCGCCGGAGTTCCCTGTTGCTCAACGCGGAAAGTGATGACATACGCGCCAGGAGGCGAATCCGTCGGACGGCCTACACCACCTTGATTGGTCGGCGGGATGACCACTTCTGCACAAATCAGCAGATTGGCACCTGCCGCAATGGGCACTGCACCCGTTGAGGTGATATTGCCACCCGAAACCGTTGTGCAATTGCCAAGACCGCCATCAAGTTTGAATTGCACCGCCCAGTTGACAGGTGTTGCGGCAAGACCCACTCCCGCTGGCACCGAGAAAAAACTTGCGCTGAGGTCGTAGATGCTGGGCAACGCACTGGTGTTGTTCACAAACAAGCGGAAGCGTGACGTGGTGGACGCGGCGATGGCCGGTGTCACTGTGTTGGTGGTGATGACCGTTGCGGTTCCCGCACCCAGACCATCGGTCACCACCGCAGTGGCCACACTAACGTTATTAGTCAGGTCAACAGTATTGGCGACAATCAGCGTCAGCATATTTGTCACCGTATCGGTAATGGCGTTATTGGATGCGGATGTCACCACCAATACAATGCGATGCGGGCCAGCCGGCAACCCTGCGCCAGCAGGTATTGTCGCCCTGACGACTACAGCGTATCCGCAACGATCCGACGCGGCATTGATGACGTATGGCGCCGCACAGGTCCCGGCACTTGGCAGGGGAATGGTGCCGGTATCCGGTGCCGCACTGCCGCCGTTGTTAAGCAGTGTGGTCACGCCATTGGAAGCGTACATGGTAAAGGTGGTGCCCGCCGGGAAGGTACAGGCTGGCGCGGCATTGCCGGGAAAAGCACAATTTGCACCAGTGAATGTGGCACCGGTGCCGGCAACCACACCCAGTCCATCCAGAAACTGGATGTCAAAGTTGTCCGGCGCATTGCCGTTGTTCCAAACGTAGTTCGTCCATGTAATGGTTTGGCCGGCGGCGGCGGTGGCCACGGTCACCGGATCGCCGTTGGCGATGCCGCTCAAGGTTGCCGAGCCATTAAACGCAACCGCCGCCACTTGCGCCAC
>JANPNJ010000465.1:0-2211 GCA_031427395.1 Burkholderiales bacterium | reverse complement strand
CAATCCACACGGCACGGTTGCCGAGAGCATGTTGAAGGTGCGTCCGCCGTTCTTGTGCCACCAGTGCCATACCCCGCATGGCGGCTTTATTCCGCAGGTGATTGGCGCGCAGGTGCCGGGTCTCACGCCGACCTCACCAATCGGGCGCGGCAAGGGCACCACCAACGTGACCCAAGGACGCTCCTGTCTGAACTGTCACACCGAGGTGCACGGCAGCAACAATCCGAGCACCACTAATCCAACCCCGCAATTCATGTTGCGTTAATAAAGGGGTAGAGAAAATGACAACAACCAAGCGGATGGTCCGCATGAGCCCGGCCCTCATTGCGGTGGCGGTACTTGCCGCCATCGGTCAGGCGCGTGCTGCGGCAACCGACCCACTCAAACAACTCATGGAGCCGGAAAGCTCAGTCGAAGTCGGATTGGCTGGGGTGAGCGGCGACAGACGCGACCGCGCCCAGTTCGGCATGTTTAACGGCATGCGCAACGATCGTGGTTACCTGCTGCTCGATATCGATTACCTGCGGCGCGACAATGCCACCGGCACCTGGGCGAGTATGCAGGCACGTAATCTTGGCCAGGACAATCGTGAATTCGCCATCGGCATGCATAAGCAGGGGAATTGGAAAATTTTTGGCGAATACAACGAAATCACCCGCCATAGCCCGTTTACCGTCAACACCGCTATGCGTGACGCCGGTTCGACCCGACCAACCGTGGTGCCGCTGGCAGTGCCGGGTTCGGGCAGCGATCTGGATTTTAAGTTGGCACGCAAAGCCGCGTCTGCCGGCATTGAAAAATGGCTGACACCCAATCTGCAATTTGAGGCCAGCTTCAAGAACGAAGACAAGACCGGTGTACGCATGTGGGGACGCGGTTATGACTGCGCGGCATTTGTCTGTGGCTCATCGACCACTGCTGCCATTAATCAGACGAATTTCCTGAAAAATGCCATCTTGATAATTCCGGAGCCGATTAATTCGACTATCAAACAATTCGATGCAAAATTGAGTTTCCACAATAAAAAGTTGAGTCTGACGGCGGCGTATTACGCTTCGTTTTATACCAACGCCAACGGCAATATCAGCCCGATTGTGCCAAACAGCCTCTATGGCGGCAACGGCACATTGGTGGCGGCGCTATATCCGGCAGTCGGCAGCAACATCATTGCCGGTGGCGGCACCAGCCTGCAAAACGTGTTGCAGTCGCCGATGGCTTTGCAGCCAGACAATCAGGCACATCAATTTTCGCTGGCGGGTAATTACGCATTTACGCGGTCAACGCGGGCAACCTTCCGCTACGCGCTGACACGGGCCACGCAGGATCGTGATTTTGCCGCCATGGGCTTAGGTGAAAGCCCGCCTGCTGGCAGGACCAATCTGGACGGACGGGTCGATACCACGGCAGCGCAGATTGGCATCACCTCGCGGCCAATTCGCGATCTGTCGCTGTTGGCCAACTTCAGTTACGCCGACAAAGTGGACAAAACGCCGCAGGCGCTTTACAACGTCGCCGCCAAGGCAATTTTTCCGGCGACGGTGCCGCCCAGTTTCACCAACAGCAACCAGCCCGGCATACCCGGTGCCATTTGGAACAACCTGCATATTTCAAATACGAATTTAATGGGCAAGCTCGAAGCCAGTTATCGATTGCCGGACGGTAGCCGCGCCACCTTTGGCGTGGATTATCGGTCGATCGAACGGGTGGTGCCGGAGTCGCGTGTTGAGGAAGCACTCGGCGGGTTGGGGCCGCTGCGGCAAAAAACCAGTGAGACCGGATACCGCGTCGATGTCCGCCGCAATATGTCGGAAACCTTGAATGGCAGTATTGGTTTTTCCAGCAGCACCCGCGGCGGCTCGGACTGGACCAACCTGAGCACACTAACCCCGGTTCTGCCGACTCCCAATACCCCCGCCAATACCTTCTTGATCAATACCTATTGCGGCGGGCGCGAGTGTTACGGTCAGGTTTTGTCGGCGAACGCGATTTTGCAGTTGAGCGCCAACACGCCATTTCCAGTGCACATGGTGGATTTGCGGCGCGACAAATGGAAAATGTCCATCGACTGGACGCCCGTTGAAAAACTCAGTGTGCAAATGCAGGTTGAAGAGGGTAAAGACAAGAACACTATGCCGGTTGACCCGGTTGCCGGTGGCAAGGGCTGGCGCCAGACCCGTGTCGTGTTTTATGGCATGGATGTTTCGTATGCCT
>JANPNJ010000464.1:0-3065 GCA_031427395.1 Burkholderiales bacterium | reverse complement strand
TTCAAAGAATTGGCAGCCTGATTGCGGCAGGTGATGCCGCATGCACCACGACGAAATTAACCAAGCGATTTCCCGCTGCCTGTCATCCGGCCAGACGATTGGGCGGGTCACCGTCGCCCTTTCTGGTGGATTGGACTCGATGGTATTGCTCGATGCCACCCACCGCATCCAGCAAGCATTTTCAGCCAACAATGCTACAAATAGCGCGCCAATCATGGCGCTTGACGCCGTTCACGTCCACCATGGTTTGAGCCCGAACGCCGATGACTGGGCGAAATTTTGCCAGGTGGCGTGTGATGCGCGCGGCATCAGCCTCAAGGTGGCGCGTGTCCACATTGGCCGCACACAAACCGAGGGGCAGGGCGTCGAAGCCGCCGCGCGCCGCGCGCGCCACGCGGTGTTTGCGGACAGTGGTGCCCCGCTGATTTTGGCCGGGCATCACGCCGACGACCAGGCCGAAACCGTGCTCCACCAGTTGCTGCGCGGCACGGGATTGGCGGGCATGGCGGCGATGGGCGAAATGCGCCGCCTGTCCACCACGCAATGGCTGCGGCGGCCGTTGTTGTCCATTCCGCGGGCGGTACTGGCAGCCTATGCCCAAGACCACGCGCTGACATGGGTCGAGGACGAATCGAATGCCGACACCGCCTACACGCGCAATTTCATCCGCCACCAATTGCTGCCCTTGATTGGCGCGCGCTTCCCGCACTACGCCGCCTCGCTGGCGCGCGCCGCCAAACACGCCGCCGACAGCGTGGTGATGCAAGAGGCGCTGGCCAAAATCGATTTGCAGTGGGATGGCGCAACGGCGCGCGCCGAGAAATTGGATGACCTGGACCTCCCCCGCCAGGCCAATGCGCTGTATCACTGGCTGCGTTGGCTAGACGTGACGCCGCCTTCGCACGCCATGCTCGAAACCTGGGCAGGCCAGCTTTTTCGCGCCTCCCCGACGGACAAACCGCACCAGGCCGGCGGCCATGATTTCGTGATTCGCCGCAAGCATGGAGTGCTGACTCTCGCAAGCCTTGCGAAAACCGCGCCGCAGGATGAAGGCGAAAGCGCCGCGTGATATAATGCCGGGCTCAGTTTTGAATCCAATTTATTCAAAACAATCATCAGGTTAGTGCGTTATTTTGTCGCTGGTTTTTGCTTAACTTTCACCTCAATACCAAAAAATCATACGGAGTTTCACATGGCAGTCGAACGCACCATTTCCATCATCAAGCCTGACGCGGTTGCAAAAAATGTCATCGGCCAGATTTACGCCCGCTTTGAAGGCGCCGGTTTGAAAATCATTGCCGCACGCATGTTGCACCTCTCGCAAAAAAACGCCGAGGAATTTTATGGCGTACATCGTGAGCGGCCGTTCTTCAAGGATCTGGTGGCATTCATGATTTCAGGCCCGGTCATGGTGCAGGTGCTCGAAGGCGAAGCTGCCATCGGCAAAAACCGCGACCTGATGGGCGCGACCGACCCGAAAAAAGCCGATGCCGGCACCATCCGCGCCGACTTCGCCGATTCCATTGACGCCAACGCCGTGCACGGCTCCGACAGCGCGGAAACCGCCCGCCAGGAAATTGTTTTTTTCTTTCCCGGCATGAATGTGGTGTCGCGCTAGGCTTGCATTCATAAAATAATGGCCATCCCCCAACACGCAACTTGCGGCAAACCGAATCTCATGGGCATGACGTTGCCCGAGATGACGGCGTTTTTTGCCGACATGGGGGAAAAGCCGTTTCGCGCGAAGCAGGTGTTTCGCTGGATACACCATGCGGGGGTGGATCAGTTTGAGGCCATGACTGATCTCGCCAAATCGTTGCGCGAAAAATTGCCGTCAGTGGCGATGATTGCCGCGCCGAAATTGATGACCGCACAGGAATCCAGGGACGGCACCCGCAAGTGGCTGCTGGATGTGGGCACCGGCAACGGCATTGAGGTGGTGTTCATTCCCGAGGACGACCGCGGCACGCTGTGTGTGTCGTCGCAAATCGGCTGCGCGCTCGATTGCACGTTCTGCTCGACCGGCAAACAGGGCTTCAACCGCAATCTCACCACCGCCGAAATCATCGGCCAACTGTGGTGGGCCAACAAGGCGATGGGCTACAACCCGAAAAACGAGCGCATTGTCAGCAACGTGGTGATGATGGGCATGGGCGAGCCGCTCGCCAATTTTGATCCGGTCACCAATGCCATGGACATCATGCTCGATGACCACGCCTACGGCCTGTCGCGCCGCCGCGTGACCTTGTCCACTTCCGGCATTGTGCCCAATTTGTTGCGCTTGAAAGACCGTTGCCCGGTGGCACTGGCAGTGTCGCTGCACGCGCCCAATGACGCCCTGCGCGACGTGCTGGTGCCGATCAACCAAAAATATCCGCTCGCCGAATTGTTCGCCGCGATCAAGGATTACCTGACGGCCGCGCCGCGCGATTTTGTGACGTTTGAATATGTAATGCTCGATGGCGTCAATGATTCGGTGCCGCACGCGCATGAGCTGGCGGCACTGGTGCGTGACGTGGAATGCAAAATCAATCTGATACCCTGGAACCCGTTTCCCGGCGCATCCTACAAACGCTCCAGCAACAACGCCATCCACCGTTTCCGCGCGGTGTTGCAAGACGCCGGGCTGATCGTTACCATTCGCAAGACGCGCGGCGATGACATTGATGCCGCCTGCGGGCAACTGGCCGGGCAGGTGGTGGACAAATCGCAGCGCGTTTCGCGACCCATCGCCATTCATGCCGCAGCCTGATGCTGATCCTGGGTTTCCGAGTCGAATTCCTGCAAGGAGAAAAATATGAACAACCTGTCGGTTCGATGTTCCCGGATTTTTTTGTTGGCGGCTGTGTTGGCATTGTTCACCGCCTGTTCCACCACCAGCACTTCCGAAACCAAGACCGCTGACATGGCCGGCAAAGTCGATGCGCAACAGCGTGCGCAAATCCACACCGAGCGATCTGGCGAATATTTCCGTATGGGGCGCATGGCCACCGCCCTGGAGGCCGCGCAGCAGGCCATTGCCGCCCACACCGCCTATGCGCCGGCCCACAACATGCTGGCGCTCA
>JANPNJ010000463.1:0-6245 GCA_031427395.1 Burkholderiales bacterium | reverse complement strand
GCCGTGCAATGCGCCGGAGGCCTCATTGCGGTGGCACGAACCAAATTCGCCATAGCGCAACGGCAGATCGCGGTAGGAACGTAAATCAGACTTGAACACCTGCACATGCCCGGGACAATTCATCGGCTTGATCGCGTAGTCGTGTTTATCCGACTCTGTCATGAACATGTTGTCCTGGTAATTTTCCCAGTGGCCGGATTTTTCCCACAGACTGCGCGCCAAAATCTGCGGGCAACGGATTTCCTGATAGCCGTTGTCCTGATAAACGGCGCGCATGTATTGCTCGACCTGTTGCCAGATCGCCCAACCTTTGGGATGCCAGAACACCATGCCCGGCGCTTCTTCCTGCATATGGAAAAGATCGAGCAATTTGCCGAGTTTGCGGTGGTCGCGCTTTTCGGCTTCCTCCAGCATGTGCAGATACTGTTCCTGCTCTTCTTTTTTCGCCCATGCCGTGCCGTAAATACGTTGCAGCATTTCGTTTTTGGCATCGCCTCGCCAATAGGCACCGGCTACTTTCATTACCTTGAAGACTTTCAGTTTGCTGGTGGATGGCACATGCGGGCCGCGGCAGAGATCGGTGAAATCGCCTTCCGCATATAGCGACACATCCTGGTCAGCCGGAATGCTTGCGATGATTTCGGCTTTGTAGGCCTCGCCAATGCCCTTGAAATACGCCACCGCTTCATCTCGCGGCAGCACCCGGCGGGTGACTTGTTCGTCTTTTTTGGCCAACTCTGCCATTTTTTTCTCAATGGCCGCCAAGTCTTCCGGGGTGAACGGACGCTTGTAGGAAAAATCGTAATAAAAGCCATTTTCGATCACCGGCCCGATTGTCACCTGGGCTTCGGGAAACAGTGTCTTGACCGCATAGGCCAGCAAGTGTGCAGTTGAGTGGCGGATTACCTCCAGGCCTTCGGCATCCTTGTCGGTGATGATCGCCAAGGCGGCGTTTTTTTCGATCAGGAAACTGGTGTCCACCAATTTGCCGTCAACCTTGCCTGCGAGCGCGGCTTTGGCGAGCCCGGCACCAATGCTGGCGGCCACATCGGCCACCGTAACAGGCGCATCAAATTGACGGACGGATTGGTCGGGAAGGGTGATGGCGATCATGGCGTTACCTCGTGTATCAATATCATCGGCAGAAAACAAAAAAGCGCGGATCAACCGCGCTTTTTTGAGTGAACAGGACAAAACCACACCGCGCGGCTAGCGAATCAAACCTTCCGGCGTAGTCAGCGGTGTCATAACCATTTTTGTCTGTTCCGTAATTGGTAGGCGCAATTGGACTCGAACCAACGACCCCCACCATGTCAAGGTGGTGCTCTAACCAGCTGAGCTATGCGCCTGTCGTCTCAATTGCCAATGCCACACGGCTAAAATCGACAGGCCGAATGATAGCACAATCGTTGCACGACGCCCCAATGGCCGCGTCACGGGCCTGGGGCTAAATGATCGCGATTTCCGGACTGTGGATGAGTTTTTCAAGGTCAAGCAGGGTTAACGGCCGTTCATTCGACTCGGCCACACCGAGTATCTGATCGCTGTCCAGCGCCGACATAAAATCCCGCGCGGGTCGAAGCTGCTGCCCTGCCAGGTTCACCACCTGCGACGCCCCATCCACAAGCAGGCCGACCACACGGTCATCCACATCCAAAAACACAGTGTCGGTCAACGCATCCCGCACCGTGGGTTCGAGGCCCAGTTTTAGACGCATATCGACAATCGGCGCAAGACGGCCGCGAAAATTGAGAATGCCCCGGATGTACCCCGGCGCATTGAGAATCGGCACTGGCGTGGCGAAATGGCGAATTTCCACAACGTTCTGGAAATCCACGCCGTATTGTTCTCCGCCCAGGCGGATCACCAGATAGTCGGGTGTGGCGTGGAAGCCCTGCATCACATTCGCTGCGTGGGGAGCAGGCTTGAATGCGGTACCTGCCGTCATTTGCATGGTCATCATCGTCCCTTTCGTTTTAAGGCAGCCTGTGGTGCATATGGATCCTGGGCTGAGTATTCCGTGAACAGCCACATTCATGTCATTGGAACAACGGTTGGAAAAGCGGCCTATTCGACGCTTACACGCTTACGCGCTTACAACCTGTCGGCGCGACCACATCACGCCAACCGTGCCGTTGAAGCAGACATGTCATTGCCTCTCACAATCATCATTTTCCACGGCAGTTTCGGCAGCGCAATCGAAATGACAATTGTTGACAGGGGTATTCCCGGAAAATGGCGTGCTTGAATGGCAAACACCCGCAAAATTCACAATGATTAAACTTTTGCCTGCTGCCGTCGGCATAATTGCCCGCACGTCACCACCACCGGCGTAACGATCACAACAGACTTGAAGGAGTAAAAACGCATGGCCGGCTCAAGCCTGTTTCTGCTGATTGACGATATCGCCGCCGTACTTGACGATGTGGCAACCATGACCAAGGTCGCCACCCAAAAGACCGCGGGTGTTCTGGGCGACGATCTCGCGCTCAACGCCAACCAGGTTTCTGGTGTGAAAGCGGCGCGCGAATTGCCGGTGGTATGGGCGGTGGCGAAAGGATCATTCGTCAACAAGCTGATTCTGGTGCCGGCCGCGTTGGTGATCAGCGCGTTTGCCCCGTGGGCCATTACGCCGCTGTTGATGTTGGGCGGCGCGTATCTTTGTTATGAGGGCGTGGAAAAATTTGCCCATCGTTGGCTGGAGGGTGCGCAGGACAATGCCACGCATCACCGCGAGGTGATGGCCGCCGTCGCCAATCCGGCCATTGATCTGGTCGCGCTCGAACAGGAAAAAATCAAAGGCGCGATCCGCACTGATTTCATTTTGTCCGCCGAAATCATTGTGATTGCGCTAGGCACTGTCGCCGCCGCGTCATTCGGCAAACAGGTCATGGTGCTCAGCGCCATCGCCGTTGCCATGACAGTTGGGGTATACGGGCTGGTGGCCGGCATTGTCAAACTGGATGATGCCGGACTGCACCTGATGCAAAAAAACGGCGCTGGTGCATGGCGTGGTTTGCAGCGGCGTAGCGGCGCGTTGCTGGTCGCGGCCGCCCCGCTCTTGATGAAATTTTTGTCCATTGCCGGCACGGCGGCGATGTTTTTGGTGGGCGGCGGCATCCTGGTACACGGCATGCCGGCGGTGCAACACGCTATCGGCGGCATTGCCTTGTTGTCGAGCGGCGTGCCCTACATTGGCCTGCTGCTGGATGCCAGTCTGCCGACAATACTCGACGGGGTGTTTGGGGTGGTTGCGGGGGTGGTTTGTTTGCTGGCGGTGCTGGCAATCCAACGTGTGGTCAAACAAATTCGCCGTCAATAAATTCGCAAAGTCGTTTATTTACGGGTGTTTTCAGACTGTTTCGCCTGAAAATGCCCGCCAAACAACGACTTTAGTGAATATGTTTGCACTGGCTGTGGTCGTGGCCGTACAAATCCAACATGGATGTGATGGTCTCGTCATTGGCTGCGCCGCCCCGCTGCCCGGCAAAGAAAAACGGCTTGCGTGATTTTGGGGTGGCACCGATTTCGTTTAGGGTGGCCGCGTCAAACAGCCGACCGTTTTGCATCACCTGCACCACCTTGTCGGATTGATAAATATCGGCAAGCACATCGGCGTTGATGATGACCAGATCGGCCAGTTTGCCGACTTCCAGCGATCCCAGGTCACGATCCATGCCCAGATATTTCGCGCCGTTGAGGGTGGCGACGCGTATGGCCTCAAGCGCGGTCATGCCGCCCTTGGCCGCTGTCCAAAGCTCCCAGTGGGCGGCCAAGCCTTCGCGCTGGCCGTGGCCGCCAATATTGACCGGTACGCCCGCGCGTTGCAGTTGGGTGGCGGTCTTGGCGACCGTCAAAATGTTGTAGTCCTCCTCGGGCGCAATCGGGCGGCGCACCGCTCTGGGCTCAAGCACGCCGCGCGGCACATATTTGCTCAACAGTGGATGTTTCCAGACATCTGACTTGGCGTACCAGTAATGCTCGCCATCAAGCCCGCCGTAGGCCACTACAAAGGTAGGCGTATAGCCGACTTTCGTTTGTGACCAGAGTTGTTTGACATCATCGTAGGCATGCGCCACGGGAATGGCGTGCTCAATGCCGGTGTGGCCGTCGATGATCATGTTCATATTGTGCTGGAACAGGGCACCACCTTCGGGCACCACCATCATGCTGGTCTGGCGCGCGGCTTCGAGAATCTGCTGGCGCTGGTCGCGGCGCGGCTGGTTGTAGCTCTTGACGGTGTATGCACCGGCGGCTTTCATGCGTTTCAGGTGCGTGAGCGCATCATCAAGATTGTTCACTTCCGCGGTGATGTTGGCCTTTGCGCCATACAAAATCGTGCCGGTGGAAAAAATCCGCGGGCCGACCACGATCCCGCTGCGCTGCATTTCGGCCACGGAAAATATGGTTGCGGTGTCATTGGAGGGATCATGGATGGTGGTGACGCCAAACGCGAGCGAGGCGTGATTGATCCAGCTTTGTTGTGGCACCAGCCCCTGCGCGCCCATGCCGCCGTGCCAATGCACATCAATCAAGCCGGGAATGATGGTTTTGCCGCGCGCGTCAATAAGGGTGGCACCCGGCGGCGCGGCGATGTCGGCGGCACTGCCGATGGCGGTGATGCGGTTGCCGCTGACGACTATGCGTCCGTCGTTGATGACCTCGTCACCTTTCATGGTGACAATGCGCGCACCGGAAATGACCGTGGTGGCGACAGGCTTGTCCGAGGCTTGGGTGAAGCCAATCTTGATGCCCGTTTCGGAAAGTTCTGGCTTGTCTGATTTTGCATTGGCCGCGTCCACAACTTCAAAGCTCGTCTGCAAGGCGCGGCTGAACAATTGATCGCCGAGTGAAAAATGCACGGTGCGGCTGTCGCCTGACCAATGCAAATAGTCACCCGCATTCACGCTCAATTGTTTGAACGGCATGGCGTTGATTTTTTTGCCGATGGCAAACGCACGGCCGGTCATGGGTAACGGCATCACGAATGTCTGGAACCGCTCACGGTAGGCGAGCCACGCCCCATCGGGGGACAACGCATAATCCGTGGCGGTCTCGCTCCTTACCACCACCTGCTCCTCGGATTTGTCGAGCTTGATTCGCACCAGCGTGCTCTGCAAATCGACTTCGTTGGTGACCGCGCCGCGCGTGACAAACAGGCTGTCGCTGTTGTCGCCCGCACCGAATTGCGGCGCGCGGCCATCGTCTGAAATCAGCCGGGACGGGCTGCGGCCGTCGGCAGCGGTGACATGCACGCCCGGCTCAAAGCCGTACCAAGGCGATGTCAAGAATCCGCCGCGTGATTTCACATAGGCGATCAATTTGCCGTCGGCCGAAAATGTCGGCTCAAGATATTGGCCGGGATCGGCAGTGACAAGGGTCTCTTTGCCGGTGCTTAATTCAATGGTGCGCACCGAACCCAAAGTCTGGTCATTCCAAGTCACAAAGGCAATGTGCCGACCATCACGCGAAAAGCGCGGAAAAAACTCGAAGTGATCATTTTGTTTGGTGACCCTATGCGGTGCGCCTTCCGGCAATTTTTTCAGGTACAAATGCCCCAGCGCCGAGTACACCACACTGTCACCGTTCGGCGAAACATTCACCCAACGCAATTGCTGCACATTGAATTTGTCCGGTGCCACCTCAATCGGGTAACGCAACGCCTGGCGGATTTCGCGGGAGTGTTTGACATGGAACGGAATCTCCGCCGTCGTGCGCTTGAACGGATCAACACGCCAGATTTTTCCCTTCGCCCACACCACGATCTCCTTGGAGCCGGGCATCCATGCAAATGCCGGGTACACACCATGCACCGCCCACGATTCCTGCATGTCGCGCTCCAGCTCGCCCCATGCCGGTGTTTCCGCACCGGTTTTTAAATCCTTCAAAAACAACGTCGATTGATTGCGCACCCGCCGCACAAAAGCGAGATATTTGCCATCCGGCGATGGCGTCGGGCGAATCGCCCCGCCGGCACCACTGACAAAGGCAATGGTTTTTCCGGCCTTCAGGTCGCGGCGAAAAATTTGATAAATCTGTGTATTGGAATTTTTGTTGTATTCAAAGGTGATGCCGGGCGTGGTGTCCTGTGAGTAATACACATAGCGCCCGTCCGGTGAAAACGCCGGCTCGCCCAAATCTTTTTGCCAGTTTGGCTTTTCGTTCAGTTGCACGCCATCCTGTTTTTCGCTGCTGCTGGCCTGCTCATCGACGTTATACATCCAGATTTCGCCGGAGCCGAGCGA
>JANPNJ010000462.1:0-1746 GCA_031427395.1 Burkholderiales bacterium | reverse complement strand
ACGGCGGTGAGCAGGCCGCGCCGGGTGGGGAATTGCACGCGGAGATTTTTGACTTCGAGCAAAGGAGTTGGCATTTTTATCATTTCCATTACCGCAATTTCGGATTCAACGCATCCCGCAGCCAGTCGCCGATGATGTTGATCGACAGCACCAGGATCACCAGCATCACGCCGGGGAAAACCGTGATCCACCATTCACCGGAAAACAAAAAATCATTGCCGATGCGAATCAAGGTGCCGAGCGATGGCTGGGTCGGCGGCACGCCCACGCCCAGGAACGACAGCGTGGCTTCGGTGATGATGGCCGTGCCGACGTGCAGGGTGGCGAGCACCAGCACCGGCCCCATCACATTCGGCAACACATGCGTGAACATGATGGCCAGTGGCTTGCGGCCGATGACGCGCGCAGCTTGCACATATTCCTTGTTGCGCTCGACCAGCGTCGAGCCGCGCACGGTGCGGGCGTACTGCACCCAGCCGGAGGCGGCGATGGCGAAGATCAGCACATACACCGCCACATCGTCATGTCCGTCCTTGCCCATCACCACCCGCGCGACCCCATCGATCAAGAGCGCGATCAAAATCGCCGGAAACGACAACTGGATATCGGCCACGCGCATGATGAAGGCATCGACCGCGCCGCCGACGTATCCGGAAATCAAGCCGAGGGTGATGCCGATGACCATCGACAGTGCCACCGCGCAAATGCCCACCGTGAGCGAGACGCGAGAGCCGTACATGATGGTCGATAACACATCCCGCCCCTGGTCATCGGTGCCGAGAAAAAATTGCGCTTTGCCCGCTTCGGTCCACGCGGGCGGGGTGAAGGCGTCAAGCAGGTTGAGGGTTTTCAAATCAAATGGGTTGTGCGGTGCCAGCAGCGGTGCCAGCGCGGCCCCGAGCAGGCAGATCAGTGACAGCACCGCGGCACAGATCACCAACGGGTGGCGCTTGAAGCTGTACCAAAGATCGCTGTCGAGGGCGCGTTTCAGGGAGGCAATCATGTCAGTGTCCTCCCGATCCGGATTGCTCGACACGCAGGCGGGGATCTACCGCGAAATACAGCAAGTCAACAATCAAATTCACCGCCACAAAAATCAGGCCGATCAGGCAAAGGTAGGCGGCCATCACCGGGATGTCGGCAAACTGCACCGCCTGGATGAACAACAGCCCCATGCCCGGCCACTGGAACACCGTCTCGGTGATGATGGCAAAAGCGATGATGCCGCCCAGTTGCAAACCGGTGATGGTGATGACCGGCACCAGCGTGTTTTTCAGCGCATGGCCAAAATGAACCGCGTTGTTGGTGAGGCCGCGGGCGCGGGCGAATTTGATGTAATCGGTGCGCAACACTTCCAGCATCTCGGCGCGCACCAGCCGCATGATGAGGGTGATCGGATAAAAGCCGAGCGTGATGGCCGGCAAAATGATGGCGCGCAAACCCTCGGTGGTGAGAAAGCCGGTGGACCAAAAGCCGAGCTGGGTGACTTCGCCGCGTCCGAATGAAGGTAGCCAGCCCAGCCATACCGCGAAAATCAAAATCAGAAAAATGCCAATCAGGAAATTTGGCAGCGACACGCCAACCAGCGAGCCGGTGAGCAGCAGTTTGGAGGTCCAGGCATCACGGTTGAGTGCGGTGTATACCCCCATCGGAATGCCGACAAACAGGCCAAACACAGCGGCCGTCATGGCGAGCTCCAGCGTGGCCGGCAGGCGCTCCGCAAGCAATTGCGAAACGGGGCGGCCC
>JANPNJ010000461.1:0-2328 GCA_031427395.1 Burkholderiales bacterium | reverse complement strand
CCGATGCGGCGCACACGGGTGATGGTCTTGGCATTGGCCGGCATCACGGCAATGCCGGAGGAATCATAGCCGCGGTATTCGAGGCGCTTCAGCCCCTCGGTGAGCATGGGGACGATGTTGCGTGTGGAGATGGCGCCGACGATGCCGCACATGGCGAGCCTTTGATTGGACGAAAGTTGGCGAAATTTTACGCTGTCACCCGCCGGAAAGGGTGGCGCAATCGCGGTATCCGGCTATGCTTTTCCGGATTTTTTCGGGCGCGACCAGCCGGTTTTGGCGATTTGTGTTTTTTCGTTCAGCGCCAGCGTGCCTGCGGGCACGTCTTTCCAGACGGTGGTGCCCGCGCCGACAGTCGCGCCGCTGTGGACGGTGACGGGCGCGATCAATTGCACGTCGGAGCCGATATGCACATTGTCTTCAATCACGGTGCGGTGTTTGTTGGCGCCGTCGTAGTTGCAGGTGATGGTGCCCGCGCCGATATTGACACTTTTGCCGACACTGCTGTCGCCGATGTAGCTTAAGTGATTGGCTTTCGAGCCCACACCAATGTCGCTGGCCTTGACTTCCACAAAATTGCCGATGTGAACGTCATCGGCAAGTGTTGTGCCGGGACGCAGGCGCGCATAGGGACCAATGCGCGTGTTGGCACCAATGGTTGCCGTATCAATCATGGTGAATGGCAGGATATGCGTGCTCTCGCCCACCGTGCAATCACGCAAAATACAATGTGCCCCAATCACCACATTTTTGCCGAGGGTGACGTTGCCTTCAAAAATGCAATTGACATCAATGCTGACATCGGCGGCACAGTTGAGGTTGCCGCGCACGTCCAGTCGCGCCGGGTCGCGCAAGGTGACGCCGGAGGCCATGAGTTGTTCGGCGATGTTCATTTGCAGGCTGCGCTCCAAAGCGGCCAACTGCCCGCGGCTGTTGACGCCGGTGATTTCCCGTTCGTGTTCGGCGGCGCGGGTGGTGACCGGCAATCCCTCATCGACCGCGCGCTTGAGTATATCGGTCAGATAATACTCGCCCTGCGCGTTGTTGCTGTTGAGGGTCGGCAGCCAGCGCGCCAGCCAGGCAGTCGGGCAGGCCAAAAATCCGGTGTTGATTTCGCTGAGTTGGCGTTGCGCGTCGGTGGCATCTTTTTCTTCGACTATTTCCCTGACGCGGCCATTTTCATCACGCACAATGCGCCCCAGACCGTGGGGGTTGGCCACCTTCATGGTCAACCAGGCAAGCTGGTTTTTTGCGGCCTCATCAACGAGTTTTTTCAGGCTGGCGGCATTCACCAGTGGCACATCACCGTACAAAACCAGCGTGATGTCGGAGGCGAGCACGGCGGGCAACAGCGCCTGCAAGACCGCATGGCCGGTGCCAAGCTGCGGGGATTGTTCGACCCACGCAAGCATGTTGTTGTCGGCAAACGCGGTACGCACCGCATCGCCGCCGTGGCCATAAACAATGGTGATGTTTTGCGGGGACAGTGATGCAGCGCAATCGATGACACGCGCCAGCATCGATTTTCCGGCAAGCTGATGCAACACTTTCGGCACCGCCGAGTGCATACGCTTGCCTTGGCCTGCGGCGAGTATGACAACAGATAAAGTGGACATATTTTGTTTGCGCAATAAAAAAGGCAGCGGATGTTATCCGCTGCCTGAAATTTTTACTGCGCCTCTAAACCGTTACGGCACACTTATGGTATCAAAGTTTGATTATTTACGCAACTTTCTGATGGCCGCCAGTTGCGCCGCCAATTGCGACAGCTCCGCTTGGACAACTGCCCGTTCTTGGCCGCTTGCGCGGTTAGTGAGCGCTTCCTCTGCCGCGCGCTGCGCTTCCAGCACCTTGACTTCATCCAAGTCTTTTGCACGAATCGAGGTGTTGGCAAGGATGGTCAAGGCCTTGGGCTGCACTTCCAAAATGCCTCCGGAAACATAAACCAACTCCTCCGCCCCCCCCACCAGCGTGACTTTTACGGTGCCGGGTTTGATCAGCGTAAGCAACGGCGCGTGGCTCGGCAAAATGCCGAGCTCGCCGGTTTCACCGGGTGCCACCACCATCGTGGCTTCGCCCGAAAAAATGGCTTGTTCTGCGGAAACGATATTGACGTTGAGTGTGTTTGCCATGGGGTTGTTTGGTGAACGGGTGAACAAGTAATTCAGTGAAGCTTACGCTTCATCGACACTACATCGTCTTCGCCTTTTCAAATACCTCATCAATGCCGCCGACCATGTAAAACGCCTGCTCCGGCAGCGCATCACATTCGCCGTCAACAATCATTTTGAAGCCGCGGATGGTTTCCTTGAGCGGCACGATTTTGCCCGG
>JANPNJ010000460.1:0-3203 GCA_031427395.1 Burkholderiales bacterium | reverse complement strand
AAAGCCCAACCTGCAAGCGGAGGACCTGCATTCATGACTGATAAACTCTGCCCTTGCCTAGTCTTTGCCATGAGACCGCCTTTGCCATGAGACCGCTTTTTCCATGAAACCGTTTTATCACGCCCTACTCATCACTACCCTCGCCGTCGCCCTCACCAGTTGCGCCATCGTTGACCCGCACCGCCTGACCTGGCGCACCCAGGCTGCCCCGCCCGTCCCGGATGTGCCGGTGCCTTCCCCCAACGAAAACTGGCGACGTGATGCCATCGATTTTGTCTGGACTACCATCAACGAACGTTACTATGATCCCAAACTCAACGGCATCGACTGGCTGGCGGTGCGCGGACAATACGCCCCACGCATTCTCGCCGCCAACACCGACGATGAATTTTGGGAACTGCTCGACAAAATGACCGGCGAATTGAAAGACGCGCATACCCGTGTGCATGCGCCCAAGCTGGTCGAGCAGCAGCGCAATCAGGAATCGCATAGCCTCGGGCTGGGGTTTGCCGAGATCGAGGACAACCTGGTGGTCACCTCGGTGCATCCGCAATCGGATGCCCACTGGGCGGGCGTGCGCCCCGGCATGACCATCCAATCCATCGACGGTGAGCCCGCGCTGCCGTTGTTCCGGCGGCGCGCCGCCGAGGCGCGCGACAGTTCCACACCTTGGACCAAAACACGCGGTGCCGTGCGCAAAATCAATGGCGGCGGCATTGACACGATCGTCAACATGGTTTTTTCCCGCGACGACAAAACAGATTTGGCGGCAAGCATGAAACGCCGCAAATTCGCCGCACAGCCCGAATACACCGCACGGGTGTTGCCATCCGGCTTCGGCTATATCCGTTTTTCAAATTTCGCCGGTGTGCTTGAAGCCAACCTCATCCGTGAAATCGAACGCATGAAAGACACCCCCGGCATGATTGTTGACCTGCGCAACAACGGCGGCGGCTCGGCGGGCATGTCGGCCAAGCTGCTCAATCTGTTTTTCCGGGACGAGCAAAAAGGCGTGAGGCTGCTCACCCGCAGCGGCGAACCGATCAAATTATTTTTTATCGACGTGATGAAAATCGAGCCCACCATCAAGGGCAGCAAGGAACGCGCCTACACCAAACCGGTGGTGGTGCTGACCAATGAAAGCTCGGCTTCCGCTTCGGAAGTTTTTTCCGTGGTGATGAAAGAATCGGGCCGGGCGACGCTCATCGGCACCCGCACCTGTGGCTGTCTGCTGGGCTACATGGGACTGGCCGACGTGCCCGGTGGCGCACAAATGGCCTACAGCGAAATCGGCTTTGTGACAAAAAACGGCAGCCGCGTCGAGGGCCAGGGTGTGGTGCCGGATATTGCAGTCAATATGACGCGTGAAGACTACCTGCTGAACCGCGACCGGGTGCTGGAGCGGGCGGTGCGGCATTTGACGGAAGCAGGGAAAGCGGTAACCGCCGATGAACGCCGATAGACGCCGATAAGGACACTTGTATAAATACAAAATTCCGTCATTCCCGCCTGCGCGGGAATGACGGAATTTATAGACGTGCCCAATAGTCAAAACGCAGGGGATGTTGCCGGTGTGGTTGCATTCGGCTGGAAACCAATCGGGGCGCTGCCGGCATTGAGGGTGACGCTCGGCACAAAGCTGCCGTTCATGCGCCACAGGGTCAGGGTGCCATCGGCCTGCCGCCAGACAATGTCAAAGCGCCCGTCGCCGTCCATGTCGTCGGCGGCGTAAAAGCGCCAGGTTGGATCGGTGGTCGGCAGGTTGCTGCTGGTGTTGGCGATGGCAACCGTGGTGGCGGTGCAATTGGCGTCCGGGTCATCCGGGTTGGCGGTGAATGGCGGCAGTGTCACGCTGGTGGCATCGAGCGCCAGCAAGCGCACTTCGCCGGTGGTGGCATTGCGGATCAAAATCTCGGCACGGCCGTTGGCGGTGAAGTCGGCGAGTTTCAGGGCGCTGAATCCGGCGGGAATCACCCCCGCGGCAAAATTGGCGCAGGTGCGCAAGTCGGTGGCCATCAGCACCCGAATCTGGTTGGCCGGGCTGATATAGACCATGTCAGCGCGGCCATCGCCGTTCAGGTCGGCCGCGCCCAGCAATTGCCAGTCGAGCGGCGCGCCGCCGCGTTTGCGGACAGCGGGAACGCCACCACCGGCATTGGCAAACCAAATATAGGAAACGCCCGTGTCGCCCGGCCGCTCGGGGGTGAAACCCAGGTAGCGCCAAACCAAATCACCCACGCCGTCGCCATCCAGGTCACCCACAGCTTGCACATCCCATACCCGCTTGACCGTGCGCATCAACAACCTGGTTGCAGGCACCAATTCATTCACGACAAAAACCTCGCCAAACTCGCCCTGGGTCACGTCTTGAATCGCCAGGTCGGTGCGGCCATTGTTGCCAAAATCCACCAGACCCACATAGCGGAATCCAATGCCCGGATCGGTGGTGGCAGTAAACACAAATTGGCCGGTGGTGGCACTCAGTCGGCCAAGCATGGTGGCACCTTGGGTGTTGCGCAGCACGATTTCACCGCGGTTGTCGCCGTCAATATCCACGCCGCCACGCTTGGCCAGGCCGATCATGCTCATGGTCACCTGCCGGCTCACTGGTGATGCCGCACTGAAGGTGGCGTTGCCGATCTGGCTTGCCGTAACCGTACACGTGCCAATGGCCGTGCCGATCAGCCGTGTGCCGCTCAGCAAACATGGGCCCGACACACTGTAGGTGACGGGAAGTTGGGACGACGCGGTGGCGGTGAGATTGACACCAATGCTGTTCCAGGCGAAGGCGGGGATCACGGGGAAGGTGATGGTTTGGGCTTGCAAGGCGGGGCCACTGACCTGGCTGACAATATAAGCCACGAGGTCAGCCCGATTCTGCGCCGAGAGCCTTGAACCAATGCCGATCATCTCATTGACACTGCTAAGTGCAAGGTTCAGTCGCGCAACCGTTGTTGCCGCTGCCGCTTTGCTGGTGGCGACCGGAAAGTGGCATGTGGCACAGTGGGTAAAAAAAAGTATTTCACCCGCCGCCACATTGCCGGTTTGCGCCTGGACGACACCGGCAAATCCCAGCGTCACCAATGCACAAGCCAAGCCCTGCCGCCAATGCAAGCCAACATTGAAGAATTGTTTGCCACACATACCCTGCTCCTCGTGTTTTTCCGTCACCGTTCACGGCCGCTGATTATGGCTTGGCCGGT
>JANPNJ010000459.1:0-2627 GCA_031427395.1 Burkholderiales bacterium | reverse complement strand
GGAATGTCCATGTCCTGCATCCACGCGCTGGTTTTTTCGCAGCGGATGCCGCCGGTGCAATACATCGCCACACGCTTGCCGTCGCGTTTCCATTCGTCGATATGCGCGCTGACGTAGTTGGGAAAATCACGGAAATTGGTCACCTGCGGATCAATGGCATTGTGAAACCTGCCAAGGCGGAATTCAAAACGGTTGCGATTGTCGAGCAGCACCACGTCGTCTTGCTGAATCAATTCGCGCCACTCGGCGGGGCTGACATTGATGCCGGTATGCCGCGCGTCCACGCCTTTGATGCCCAGCGGCACGATCTCGGCTTTGACATGGATTTTGAGTTTGCGGAACGGCACCGTCTTGCACGGACTGCGTTTGAACACCATGCCAGCGAAGTTGCCGCTGGCGAAAGTATTGCTGGCGATTGCCCGCTCAAACCGGGAAATGGCATCCGGTGTGCCCGCCAACATGCCATTGATGCCCTCGTGCGCCACCAGGATGCTGCCCAGCAAATCAACCGCCAGCCCGCGCAAAGCCGCCGCCACCTCGTCCGGGTGGTCGAGGGTGACAAATTTGTAAAACGCGGTGTGCAAAATCTCGGACATGGGCGGCAACGAAAATGGGGTGGCCTATTTTCCCACGAACCAGCAGAACAACCACCCGAGCGCCAAGCTAAAAAATCAGCATGCTCACGCCGTAGGCAATGGCCGCGACCAGCGCGCTGGCGGGGATGGTGAAAATCCACGCCCAGACAATATTGCCGGCCACCCCCCAACGCACGGCGCTGGCACGGCGGGTGGAGCCGACACCCACAATGGCACCGGTGATGGTATGGGTGGTGGAGACGGGAATGCCCAGGCCGGTCGCCAGGAACAAAGTAATGGCACCCCCGGTTTCGGCGCAAAAACCGCCGACCGGTTTGAGCTTGGTGATTTTCTGACCCATGGTTTTGACAATGCGCCAGCCGCCAAACAAGGTGCCCAGCGCAATCGCAAAATAACACGAGACAATCACCCACATCGGCGGCAACTTGTCCGCAGCGGCGACATAGCCGGTGGCAATCAACAGCATCCAGATGATGCCGATGGTTTTTTGTGCGTCATTGCCGCCGTGCCCCAGGCTGTAGGCACCGGCCGACACCAGTTGCAAGCGCCGGAACCAGCGGTCCACCCGGAGCGGTGTCGCCCCCCGGCATGCCCAGGCGACAATCAGCATCATCAGCGAGCCCAGCACAAAGCCCAATGTCGGCGAGATCAAAATGAACACCACCGTTTTCATCACGCCGGCGCTGATCAACGCACCCGGCCCGGCCTTGGCCAGCACCGCACCGACAATGCCGCCGATCAGCGCGTGTGACGAGCTGCTGGGGATGCCGTAATACCAGGTGACCACATTCCAGGTGATGGCACCGATGAGCGCGCCAAACACCACATGGGTATCGACCACACCGGCATCCACAATGCCCTTGCCGACGGTGGCCGCCACACTCAGATGAAAAACAAATATGGCAATGAAATTGAACACCGCGGCAAACAGCACCGCTTGGCCTGGTTTCAGCACACCGGTGGAGACCACGGTGGCAATCGAGTTGGCCGCGTCGTGGAAGCCGTTCATGAAATCAAATGCGAGTGCCAGCAGCACCAGCAGCATCACCACCCACAAGGCCACCTGCGCGGTTTCCGCCATGTGGTGCCTCAGGAATTTTCGAGGACAATGCCCTCGATGAGGTTGGCGGCGTCCTCGCATTTGTCGGTGATCATTTCCAGCAACTGATACATTTCCTTCATTTTCAGCACCTCGCGCACATCCTCCTCCTCGCGGAACAACCGGCTGATGGCCGAGCGCATGACCCGGTCGGCGTCCGACTCGAGCTGGTCGATTTCCTCGCAGGTGCGCAGCGCCGCGTCGGCGATTTCCGCCTTGGCGACGCCGGGAATCAGGGTCACCACATGGCGCAGCCGCTCGCAGCATTTCACCGACAAGTCGGCCAGCCGCACCATGTCGTCGGTCATGTGTTTGACATCGTAAAGCGACATGGTTTCGGCGCTGTCCTGGAACAGGTCGGCGACATCATCCATGGTGTTGATCAGCGAAAAAATCTGCTCGCGGTCAATCGGCGTGATGAAAGTCTTGTGCAGTTGCTGGTTGACCTCGCGGGTGACCCGGTCAGCGGCGTGTTCGGCGGCGTACACTTCCTGGGTGAATTGCTCACGCAGCGCCACATCCGGGTAATTTGCCACCAGCTTGGCAAAGGCGCGCGCCGCATCGGTGGTGTGGGTCGCGTGCTGGTTGAACAACTCAAAAAAATTGCTGTTTTGTGGCAGTAATTTGGCAAAAATCATGCTTCCTCCGGGTGCGCTGCGTGGCGTGAGAGGATTTTGCCAGATTACGCGGCCGAAACCTGTTCCCTGCTTCCACGCATGCGCTGTTTATCGAGGTACATGGCCGCGTCGGCGGATTTGAGCAACGTCGCGGCATCCGCCCCGTCCTTGGGTGCCAGGGCATAACCCACCGTGGCACCGATCTGGCAAAGATGGGTCTCAAGGGCAAATGGCGCGGCAATGGCGGCCACCAATTTGGCAGCCAGATCCGCAGCCTGCTGCGGACTGTTGAGGCCGGTGGCCATCACCACAAAT
>JANPNJ010000458.1:0-14625 GCA_031427395.1 Burkholderiales bacterium | reverse complement strand
AAACGGCGTATCTGACATTTGATTTTTGGTTGTCTTAGTCGATGACTTCTTTTTCCTCGCCGATATAACGGCCATCCACGTATCCGCGCGCGGCCACTCGCACCACCACTTTCTTGCTCATGATGGCTGCTCCGCGTGGCGGTGTTGGCCGACCAACGGATCAGGGACAGCGGGTGCGTTGTCAACCGCCGCCACCCGGTCATCGCCCAGATCCAGCGGCAAGGACATGCCGGGCAGGCTTGTCGTCTGCGGCGGCGACATGTCCAGCGTGGCTTGCAGTTCGTGCAATGGCGGCAGCTCCTCCAACGAGCGCAGGTTCAGGTCATCCAGAAAATGTCTGGTGGTGGCAAACAACGCAGGCCGGCCAACGGTTTCCCGGTTGCCGATTTCATCTATCCAGCCACGATCCTCGAGTGTCTTCAAAATATGCGGGCTGACGGCAACACCACGGATATCCTCAATATCCCCGCGTGTCACCGGCTGGCGATAGGCAATGATGGCCAGGGTTTCCATCACTGCGCGTGAATATTTCAAGGGTTTGTCATTGGACAATTTTTCCAGGTGCTTTTGGTAAACCGGCTTGACCCGGAAACGGTAACCGCTGGCGACCGCAACCAACTCCACACTGCGGCCATGCCACTCGGATTTCATTTCATCCAGCAGATTGCGGATGGTGTCCACATTGAGTTGTCCGTCAAACAAGCGCCGCAGTTCGTTGAGCGGCATCGGCTCGGAGGCCGCCAGCAGCGCTGCCTCCAGCACCAGCTTGGCTTCGGCAGGATCGATGATTTCTGTCGCCAGCTCCTGCGCGGCCAGGTCTTCCGGATTTGGCACCAACATCGTATCGGTTGTTGGCAGTGGATCGACTGCGGCGGGGGCAGCCGCTGGATAGGCAAGGTCGGTGGGTTCAACGTTTGCAACGTGTGCAGTTTGATTCATTTCTTGTGATTCCATGGCTTCAACGGGTCAACTTTCCTGGCAAATTCTTGATTACGATTTACGACTTACGATTGCAAAGGCGGCATGTCATGGCCGCGCATTTTCACGTAGATGGGCTGGAGCGGAGCGGACTGGGTGATTTCGATCAGCGACTCGCGCGCCAATTCGAGCACCGCCAGAAAACTCACCACCACCACCGAGAGGCCTTCCTCAGGCTGGAACAGCTCATCAAACAAAACAAATTCTCCGCCGCCCTCGGCATTCAAACGCGCACCCAAATGACGCAGGATGCGGCTCATATGCGAGCGCACCGACAGACCTTCGCGCGAAACCCGGTGGTGCCGGGTTGCCCTGGCGCGCCCCAAAATGACCCGCCACGCATCGGTCAGATCGGCCGCCAGCACGGTCGGCACACGCTTGACCAGACTTTGCTCGACCAGCACATCCACCAGCGAAAAATCCCGCCCCAGACGAGGCAAATTTTCGATGGCCTGCGAGGCGGCCTTCATTTGTTCGTACTCCAGCAAGCGCCGCACCAGCTCGGCGCGGGGGTCTTCCGCCTCCGCCGCATCCTCGCGCGGCGGCCGCGGCAGCAACATGCGCGACTTGATTTCAATCAGCAGCGCGGCCATCAGCAGATAATCAGCCGCCAATTCGAGTTGGCCGTCGCGCATGGCCTCGACGTAGGTCATGTATTGGCGGGTCAAATCCGCCATCTGGATATCCAGGATGTCGAGCGAATGGCGGCGAATCAGATACAGCAATAAATCCAGCGGCCCTTCAAATTGCTCCAGCACCACCGACAAGGCATCGGGCGGGATGAACAAGTCGGTCGGCATTTCGGTGATGAATTCGCCGCGGATTTTTGCCACCGGCATGTCCATGGCCAGTGTGCCCTGCGGCGCGGCGAGGGGATCAAGGTTGGCCACGGCTTCGGCGCTCATTTGTAATCCAGCCCCATCGCACCGCGCACGTCGCGCATGGTTTCCTCGGCCGCGTCGCGGGCTTTTTCGCAGCCGTCGGCGAGAATGTTTTTGACCAGGGTCTGGTCTTCCTCGAAGGGTGCCGCGCGCTCACGCATTGGCCGCAGCTCAAGATTGATGCCGTCTATCACCGGTTGTTTGCAATCCAGGCAGCCGATGGCGGCGGTTTTGCAGCCCGTGACCACCCATTTTTTGGTGTCTTCACTTGAATAAACCTGGTGCAATTCCCATACCGGACACTTGGCCGGATCGCCCGGATCAGTGCGCCGCTTGCGTGCCGGGTCGGTGAGCATTTTGCGGACTTTTTCGGTCACGGCTTTTTCGTCATCACGGATGTCGATGGTGTTGCCGTAACTCTTGGACATTTTTTGCCCGTCGAGCCCGACCATTTTTGCCACCGGTGTGAGCAGCGCATCCGGCTCAGGCAGGATCACCTTGCCGCCGCCTTCAAGAAAACCAAACAGGCGCTCGCGGTCGCCCATGGAAAGATTTTGCACGTCACTCAGCAATTCGTGTGCCTCCGCCAGCGCCTGCTCGTTGCCTTCCTGCTGAAAGTCGGTGCGAAGTTTGGAATACAGCTTGGCTTTTTTTGACCCCAGTTTTTTGATCGCCGCTTCCGCCTTTTCCTCAAAGCCTTTTTCGCGTCCAAACAGGTGGTTGAAACGGCGCGCGATTTCACGCGTGATCTCGACGTGCGGGACCTGGTCTTCACCCACCGGCACCCGGTTGGCCCGGTAAATCAGGATGTCGGCGGCCTGCATCAGCGGATAGCCCAGAAAACCATAGGTGGTCAAATCGCGCCCGAGCTGGCCTTGTTTTTCCACCTGGTCTTTGTAGGTCGGCACCCGCTCAAGCCATGACAGCGGCGTGAAAAACGACATCAACAGCGTGAGCTCGGCATGCTGCGGCACGCGTGACTGCACAAACATGGTGGCCTGGGACGGGTCAATGCCCGCCGCGATCCAGTCAATCACCGTGTCGTAGGTGTAGGCCTCGATCACCTCCGGTGTTTCGTAATGGGTGGTGAGGGCGTGCCAGTCGGCGACAAAGAAAAAACACGGGAATTCGTTTTGCAGCCGCGCCCAGTTTTTGAGCGCGCCGTGCAGGTGGCCAAGGTGCAGACGGCCGGTGGGGCGCATGCCGGATAAAACTCGATCAGGAAACATAGGCGGGTGGCTTACCCAGATTAGGTTGGCGTGGGCGTTACAAAAAGACGACGCAATGGTTGTGCATGGTGGGGCGGTTTATGCCTTGCTGTCCAACGGCAAATGACAATCAGCGCGGCAATCCGGCTGGTTTTTCAGTCAATGCCGTGGTAATTTTCCAAACTGAATCTGGTTCAAATTCGCGGTTGTCTCGACACCGGGAGGTGGATTGGCGAATGTTGCTGTTTGGACGTTGTTGCCATTCTGACCTATTTTAGTCCAATAAGCGAGTATACCGTGTTCATCGAAAAAACAACCAATGGTCCCAGGATCGGCCCGAGCACACCGCTCAGAATCAAGGCCACCAATATCAACATCCCATAGGGCTCCAGCCTGGAAAAGGCATAGGCGGCGCGGGGGGGCAACAGCCCGGCAAGAATGCGCCCGCCGTCGAGCGGCAGGATGGGAAACAGATTGAACACCATCAGCAGGGCATTGACAAAAATACCCGCCTTGGCGACCAAGATGACAAACAATACCGGCATTGATGCCGGAAACAGGGTGGCCAGCTTGCCGATTACCGCCCAGCCGACCATCATCAGCAAATTCGCCCCCGGCCCCGCGGCGGCGACCCAAATCATGTCGCGGCGGGGATTGCGCAGCGCGGAAAAATTCACCGGCACCGGCTTGGCGCCGCCAAACACAAAGCTGAACGACGACAGGATCAAAATCACAATCGGCATGGCGATGGTCCAGACTGGATCAATATGCTTCATCGGGTTCAACGTGACCCTCCCCAGCATGTACGCGGTGCCGTCACCAAAATATTTGGCGGCGTAGGCGTGCGCGGCTTCGTGGACGGTGATCGCAAATATCAGCGGGATGGCGTAGATGATGATGTTTTGCAGGATGTTTTCCATTGGTTTTTTATCGCGCTTTCAAGATTCGTCGTTGAAATCAAAACTTGCCACGTCACCTTTGCCGCGCCGCACCAACACCGGCGCATCATCCGACAAATCAATGATGGTGGTCGGCAACACCCCGCAGGCACCGCCATCGAGGATCACATCCAATTGATGTTCGAGCGCCGCGCGGATTTCGTTGGCATCATTCAACGGCAAATTCTCCCCCGGCAAAATCAGCGTCGAGGAGAGGATCGGCTCGTTTAATTCGCCGAGCAGGGCATTGGCCACCACGTGTTCGGGCACCCGCACACCAATGGTCGCGCGCTTGTGGTGGGCAAGCCGACGCGGCAATTCGCGGGTGGCTTTGAGGATAAACGTATAGGGCCCCGGTGTATGCGCTTTCAACAGCCGGTATTGGGCATTGTTGACCTTGGCAAAAGTGCCAATCTCGGAAAGGTCGCGGCACACCAGCGTGAAATGGTGGCGCTCATCCACATCGCGCACGCGCCGGATGCGTTCCATCGCCGCCTTGTCGCCGATGTGGCAGCCGAGCGCGTAGCAGGAGTCGGTCGGGTAGGCAATCAAACCGCCACCGCGCACGATCTCGACCGCACGCTTGATGAGGCGCGTCTCGGGATGGGTGGGATGTAGTTTGAAAAATTGGCTCATGTTTGCTCAAGGTGGTGCATGGTTTTGCATCTACGCATATTCTGAAATTGAAAATAAATCGTAACCGCCGATGAACGCCGACGATGTACGCCGATGTGCGCCGATAAAAATATGTGGTTTTAACGGCGCACATCGGCGTTCATCGGCGGTTACAACATTCATGCCTCATTAAAAAAGCTGCCAAACCGCGCGCAAATCACGATCCACGTCGGACAGGCGCGGCAATTGTCCAGGCCCGGCGAGCGTTTCATTCAAACCATGAAAATCTGCACCGCGCGAGGCATAAAAGCCAAAAGCCTTACAGTGCGCGGCAAATGAGGCATATTCGGCTGGAGAATGGCTTCCAGTAACGACTTCTATGGATTGCCCTCCCATCGCCTTGAATTCATCAAACAGCAGTTTCAGCGCATTTTTTTCCAGGCCATACCGTCCCGGATGGGCGATCACCGCCACCCCGCCTGCGGCACGAATCCACGCCACGGCATCGTCAAGCGACGCCCAGCGATGCGGCACAAAACCCGGCTTGCCGGAGGTCAGGTAACGCTTGAACACGCTGCCCACATCCTTGACCAGCCCCCTTGCCACCAACGCCCTGGCGAAATGGGTGCGACCGAGCATTTCCTTGTTTTCCGCCAACGCCCAGGCCTCATCAAAAATATCCGCAATGCCCGCCTCCGCCAATTGGCGCGCGATGGCTTTCCCGCGTATGATGCGACCGCCGCGAACACTGGCCAGCCCGTCTTGCAATTGCGGGTTGTTGGCATCGATATTGAGCCCGACAATATGCACCGTGACAGGCAGGGCATCGATGTCACCCTGCGCCACCCACGAAACCGAGATTTCCACGCCGGGGATAAAGTGCAACGCCACGGCTTTGGCCGCCGCTGTGGCCACGGCAAGGTTGGCCGTGGTGTCGTGATCGGTCAGTGCCAGCGCATCACAGCCGTTGTTTTTGGCCAATTGCACCAGCGCCGCCGCCGCCAGCAAGCCGTCGGAGGCATTGCTGTGATTGTGCAAATCAAAATTAAGTGAATTCAAACCAAACCTTTGGTGAAAACCGTCGTCTGACATTTTATGGCCGAAATCAAACCAATTCGTTTTGCCGACAAAGGCACCTATTTGGACAATCCGCCTGATGAGGACATCCCGCACCGTGCGCGGTTTGCGCCGTTCGCGCAAAGTGTGCTGGCATTGCATCCCCCCATTGGGGTGATCGAATCCATCCAGACGCTCACCGATTTTCTCGACGCCATGGCCGGCATTGATGCCACTTATGGTGCCGATGGCGTGTTGCCACTGGCCGATGCCGGTGACGCCGCCGATGAGGCAATGCGGGCGGTGGCGGATTTGCAAAACCAGTTGCCGCGCCTGCCGCGTCTACCACTGTCCGCTTCCCCACCGTCAGGCAATCTTATTCTGGATAACCTCGCCATTGGCATCGGGCTGTGGTGCATGCGTCATCAATTGGCCATGCCATCGCCGGAGCCGATGGTCAATGCCCTGGCAGAGCGCATCAATGCGGCCACCAGCAAACAAGAAACCGCCGCCACCTACGCCATGATGCAAGGGCTGCTGCAACATCTCAAGCCCGCGCTGGGCAGCGACCTGGAACGTTCAAATCCAGAGCGGCCGTGGCGTATTTTGCACCTCAATTTTGCGATTGCCGCGATCCGCACGGCTGATGCCACCATGATTCGCTTTGCCTTTGACAGCCTGAATGCCGCCCTGCCTGATGAGCGCGCCGGGTTTTACAAAGAGGCCGTGGTGCTGGCCCGCTCGCCCGACTTTCCGGCGGAAACACGCGGCCTGATTGAGCAGGAATATCACCTCGCCCACGCCCTGCCCGCAGGATGATCGCGCATGCGTGAATCCGGACGAACATGAGATAATTTCCAGTTGCCCGATTTTTCCAGCCCCCTCCCCGCACCGATTGCATGAAGCTACTTTTTGATTTTTTTCCGGTCATCCTGTTTTTTGCCGCGTTCAAGGCATTCGACATTTATGTCGCCACCACCGTGGCGATTGTCGCCACCATTGCGCAGGTGGGCTACCTGAAACTTGCCCGAAAAAAAGTCGAGCCCATGATGTGGATGGGACTGGGCATTATTGTGGTGGCAGGCGGGGCGACCATCATTTTCAAAAATGAAATGTTCATCAAGTGGAAGCCCACTGTGTTGTTCGCCGTCATGGCCGCGGCCATTGGCATCAGCCAATTCCTGCTCGGAAAAAATCCGATCGCGTTCATTTTCAACAACACCATCCAGGCACCTGCCGCGGCATGGCGGAAATTATCCGTCGCCTGGATTGTCTTTTTGCTGTTCACCGCACTGCTCAACCTCTGGTTTGCCTACAACACCTCGACCGACACCTGGGTATTGTTCAAGGCCTTTGGCGCCACCGGCATGTTTTTTGCATTTATCATTGCGCAGATTTTCTGGCTGATGCCGTATCTTCCCGATGACGACAAGCCCGCCCCCGAAGAACCGCTGAAGGCCGTCAAATAATGCTCTACGCCATCATCTGCGAAGAATTGCCCGGCGCGCTGGCGCGCCGCCTCGCCAACCGTCCCGCCCATGTTGCGCGCCTCAAGGCGCTGCAGGCCGAAGGCCGGCTGGTGCTGGCCGGGCCGCATCCGGCCATCGACAGCGACGATCCCGGCCCCGCAGGATTTTCCGGCTCGCTGATTGTTGCCGAATTTGCCTCGCGCGAAGCGGCGCTGGCGTGGGCGGCGGAAGACCCCTATTGCCTGGCCAATGTGTTTTCCAGCGTCACCGTCAAACCCTTCAAAAAAGTGCTGCCGGCTTGACAACACCACCTATGCCAACCATCCGCGAACAAATCATGCTGCGCCTGGCCGACTTTCACCCGACCATGCTGGAAGTGACCGATGATTCGGCCTCCCATGCGGGCCACGCCGGTGCTAGCGCCCATGCCGAGCGCACCGGCCACACAGAAGGCAGCCATTTTGATGTGACCATCGTGTCCCCGGCTTTTGCCGGTCAATCGTTGCTTGCCCGGCATCGCATGATTTACGAAAAACTCGATGATTTGATGAAATCACACATTCACGCGCTCAAAATCGACGCGCGCGAAGCATAATCCCGGTTCAAGTTTTATTGGTGGTATTTATTTGACTGTTGTTCCAATTTTGTTCCATTCACAGGAAGGAAGAAGCAATGCAACTGACCAAAAAAACCCTCGTTCTCGCCATCGCCGCTGCCCTCGCCGCGCCGCTCGCCCTGGCACAGACCAAAGCTGAAAAAGCCGCGCCCAAGGCCGAAAAAGCCGCTGCAACCAAGGCCGACGGCCGCCTGAGTGTCAACGGTGTCATCATTCCCCAGTCATATTTCGACGCGATGAACAAGGAACGTGCCGCCTCCGGCCAGCCCGCATCCCCGGAAATGAATGCCGCCATCAAGGATGAATTGATCAACCGCGAAATCCTCGCCCAGGCCGCCGGCAAACGCGGCCTCGACAAAGACCCGAACATCGCCGCGCAAATGCGCATCGCCGGCCAGGCTGTCTTGATCCGCGCTTACTTCGACGACTACATCAAAGCCAATCCGGTCAAGGACGAGCAGTTGAAAGCGCAATACGATGAATTTCTCAAGCAAATGGGCGACAAGGAATTCAAGGCACGGCACATTCTGGTTGAGAACGAAGATGAGGCCAAAGCCATCATCGCCCAACTGGGACGCGGCGAATCGTTTGAAAAATTGGCCAAGGATAAATCCAAGGACACCGGCTCAAAAGACAACGGCGGCGATCTGGATTGGGGTCCTGCCGGACGCTATGTTCCCGAATTCGGCAATGCCCTGCGCGTGTTGCAAAAAGGCCAGACCACCTCCAACGCCATCAAAACCCAATTCGGCTGGCACGTGATTCGTCTTGACGACTCCCGCGATATGAAAAAGCCCGCGTTTGATGAAGTCAAGGAAAACCTGCGCCAGCGTTCGCAACAGGAAACCGTCAGCAAGCTGGTCGGTGATCTGCGCGGCAAGGCGAAAATCGAAGAAAAATAGCCTTTCCGTTTCCATTTGCACTGGCCGCTTCAATGTGGCACTACAAAGGCAGCCTTGGCTGCCTTTGTTTTTTTGTGGGCCGGTCAATTCGCCCCCCCCGCAGAACCCCACCTGACCGGGTAGGTGCGGGAAAAGACAATACACGGTAGCATGGTCGAAAATCTGCGGCGATGGCTTAAGCTTACCGGCCATCTTTGCTGCGTAGAGTAACGACAGGGAGGGATATGAATACATGCTGTGGTTTGCCATTTCGAAAAACCCGGCGGCTTTCCGCCGTGCTTTGTATGTTTGGCGCGACGATGGCGGTGCCTGTCTTTACTTCCAGCGCCAACGCTCAAACGCCAGCGCCAGCACAGGCTGCCAGCCCTGACGATGCGCTAGCCAGGGCCCGGACCATGGTGGCCCGCAAAAACGCCGATGCCGCGTTCAAATTGTTGTCGCCACTTGAGAATACCCGCGCCGGTGACGCCGACTTTGATTACTGGCTGGGTGTGTCGGCGTTTGAATCCAACCGGCTGGAACGCGCCGTGATCGCCTTTGAACGCACCCTCCTGACCAACCCGGACTTTGACAGCGCCAGACTGGAGCTGGGTCGCACCTACCTGCGCATGGGTTCGCTCGATCTGGCCGAACAGGAATTCAAACGTCTGGAGCCGCGCACCACCACACCTGCCGGCAAACAAGCCATTACCACCTACCTGGATCAGGTTGCCAAACAAAAAAACAAGCAAAAACTGGCATTCAACCGTTACCTTGAAATCGGCGCGGGGCACGACACCAATATTTCCTCAACCACCGGCGATTTCACCAACGCCATCCGGGCATCATTTGGCCTGAATGGCATTTTGCCCACCGGCAATTCCATCAAACGCGGCGAGCGTTTTGGTGCCTTCAACGGCGGTGGCGACATAGTGTGGCGCTATCGGGAGGATCGCAGCCTGTTTGCCAGCGTCGGCGCGCGCCTGCGCGGCCATCGCAACGCCGGCGAATTCAACTACGGCCTGCTGGATGCCGGTATCAGCCATGAATTCCGCCACGACACCAACGCGTGGTCGCTTGGCGCGTTTGCGCAACTGTTCCGGCAGGACGGCGCATTCACCGACAGCATCGCCAACACCCGCATCATCAATGACCGCAACAGCGGCGGGGTCACCGCCGACTGGCGCCGGGAAATCGCCGACCAAACCCTGTTGACCGTTGCCGCGCAGGGTGCCGCCTATCGATACCGCAGCAATCCCACCCAGGACACCGACCAGGCCACCCTCAGCGCCACAGTGACCGCCTCACCCCAGGCGCTCGTTGGCGGCACGCTGGGCATCAGCGCCTTCGCCGGCCGTGACCGCGCCAAACGTCCGCTGGTGCCGGGCACCGAAACCGATGTCTCCCGGCGCAATCTGGGCGTGCGGCTGTTCGCCCAATCCGACCCGCGCCTGTTGGTGAGCGGCATGTTGTCACTGGGATGGTCACAGCGACGCGACGACGCGGCATTCGCGCGTGCAACAATTGTCGAATTTGGCCGCGACCGCCTGCTGGACGCCACCGCGCGGCTGACCTGGCGGTTTGCCGACCAGTGGTCGTTGTCGCCCTATGTCACCGTCATCCGCAACCAATCGAATATCGCGCTGTACAACTTCAACAAGACCGAAGGCGGATTGCTGCTCCGCTTTGAGCTGAATTAGGGAGATGGCGATGACAAAATCAATCCTACAGACCACGCCGCTGACACGCGCATTGCGGCTGCTGTGCCTGGCTGCGGTGGTGGTACTGGGCTTTCTGGCGGCCACCGCGTCGCTGGCACAGGGTGCGGGCAGCGTGCAATATGTCGCAGGCAGCGTGACCATCCTGCGTGACACCATGCCCCTGAATGCCATGCGGCCGATGATCGTCAATACCGGCGACCTGATTTCGACCGGTGCGGACGGACACATCCACCTGACCATGGTTGACCGCGCCGCCATCTCGCTGCGGCCGAATTCGCAAATGCGCATTGAAAAATACGACATTGATCCGGCCAATCCCACCCTGGGTGATGCGATGATCGCCCTGGTCAGCGGAACGTTGCGGGTGTTCACCGGTGAGCTGACGCGCAACCGGGATAATTTCAAAATGCGCACCGCGCTCGCCTCCCTCGGCATCCGCGGCTCCGGCAATGTGCTGGCGCACTTCGACACCACCGGCACCATCAATCACACCTTGGTCGGCGCGCACAGCGTCACCAGCAATGTCGGCGGCAGCCAGCGCACCCTGGTGTCACTCGCCGGACAAACCATCCAGGTCTTGCCCGGCCAGGCGCCGCGCTTTATCCCAACGCCGGCATTTATTCTGGCCGCCGCCTCCACGCCGACCAAATCCGGCAGCAGTGAAGCTGAAAAAACCGACGGCACACAAACAGCGGCAACCACGGCCCCCGCCACCACCGTCACCGCCGCCAATCCTGCGGTCGCGGCATCACAGGGGGCCATCACCGCCGCCACCACCGCCACGGTCCTCGCCAACACCACGGTGAGCAATGTCAGCGCCTATTTCCGCTCGACACTGCCCTTGTCCGGCGGCGGATTCCAGGGGGTGTTTCCGCAGGGCGGCAGCGGCGGCGCGGTGTTAAACAGCGCGGGACAACTGGTCGCCATGCCCAATACCAATTTTGCGACATTCCTGGCAGGCCCCGGCGCGCTGCCCACCGGCTACACGGCCATATCGGTGCCGAGCGCCCATGTACGGATTCAGGACGGCATCCACCGTGACGGCTACCGCAGCGCCGATGGCAGCGTCATCATCGGCCGTTGGGAAGGCGGCACCATCAGTGTGGCCGACAACAGCCAGGCAACAGCCACCCCCACCCTCTACGCGCTGGGTGCGCGCAGCCTCGCCTATGTGGTTCAGCAAGCCACCCCGTCGGGGATCTCCGCCGCCTTCACCGGCACCAGCGTGTATTCCATGGCGGCGGCATCCGCGCCCACTGATGCCGCGGGCAACGCCGGCCGCTTGGCGTCGGCGACGGTCACCTTCAATTTCTCCAGCCTGACTGCCGCACTGAACGCCTCATTGTCCATCAACAACCAGAATTTCACCCTCACCGGCAGCACCACCTTCGGCCGTGGCGCGATGAACCCGAACTGGGCGCGCGCCACCCCCACGGGACCTGCCACACTTGACATCGCCTGCACCGGCAGCAACTGCGCGGGGGTGGGTTACACCGGTGTGGCCAGCACCGCATTGGCAGGCGCAAATGGCGCGTTCGCCGCCGGGCAATATCGCATCGTGCCCACCCGGCAAACCGGCAGCGGCTTCAGTGACCAAATCACCGGCGTGTTTGCCTTGCAGGCAGGCGCGACACCAACAGTTGGCATCGTATTGCCGGTGAGTGGCACCACCAACATGATCTGGAGCGGCATCACCAATGCCGCCCCCACCAACGCGGTGCCGAGCCTGAACATCAGCGGCACCCTGCAGGCCAATTTCTCCACCCGCACACTGAGTTTCAGCGCCAATGTGAATGGTGTGGGTGCCACTGCCGGTGGCGCGCTGCCGACGTATTCGGCATCGGCCACCAATGTGCCGATCATAGGCGTTGGCTTCAGCGCCTCCACCACACCGTCAGTTGGTGTGGGCGCATTGACGCTCACCTGCAGTGGTGCTACCTGCGGCACCGCCGCATCGCGCTTCGGTCGCTTCGACGGATTTTTTTCCGACAACACCGGCACACGCGGAACAACAGTGGTCAGCGTCGGTGACAGCGCCAATAATTATTTCGGCAACGCAAGCTTTGCGCCTGGTGGGGCACCTGTATCCGCCCCGACAGCAGCGCAATTGGTGGCACTTGATGTTGCGCGTATGGCTGGGGGTGGCGCATTTGCGAATGGTGCATTGGTGTATGGCGGCAATGCGACCCACCTGCGCAATCGAGCGTTAGGGTTGGTGACGGCGGAGCGGTGATGAATTTTGTCTAATTTGTGCTTGCGAGGTGAAAGGCAGGGCGCGACCACAGCGATTGCTGGAAACAGTATTTTGAGGTTGCGGCAAAAACAATTCACGCTGGCTCCTTAGATTTAAGGCTGAGGCAAAAACAATTCACCCCTTAGATTGGACCCTTAGATTTGTTGGTCGCGCGTCATCGGATACATTCATGATTCGTGAAAAAAAGCGTTATAAATTCCTATACCCCCTGACCTAGGAGCCCACGATGAGAAAAACATTTTCAGTCGTATTTGCCATGGCGGTACTCGTTTGCGGTGCGTGGGGAAGCCTCGCACACGCGCAGGGCAAAACCCTGCGCTGGTCAAGCCAGGGTGATATCGCGACACACGATCCGCAATCGCAGAATGAGTCGCTGAACAACAGCATAAACATCCACATCTATGAGCCGTTGTTTACCCGTGACAAGAACATGAAAATGGTGCCTTCGCTGGCGACAGCGTCGAAGCAGACCTCGCCGACCGTCTGGGAAGTCACGTTAAGAAAAGGCGTGAAGTGGCACGATGGCTCCGGTTTCACCGCGGACGACGTGGTGTTTTCCGTGGTGCGCGCGCAGCAGCCGACCTCGAACTTCAAGGGCTACGCTAACACCTTGGGTGTGCCCAGGAAAATAGACGATTTCACCATCGAGTTCACCACTCCGGTGCCGAATCCGGTGTTCATGGAACTGTTAACCAGTGGCGGCATCCTCATGATGTCAAAGGCCTGGTGCGAGAAACACGGGGTGACTAAACCGCAGGATTTCAAGAACAAGGAAGAAAGCTACGCGGTCAGGCATGCCATGGGCACCGGGCCGTTCATTCTGGTCTCGCGCGAGCCGGACGTGAAAACGGTATTCAAAAAGAATCCGAACTGGTGGGGAATCAAGGAAGGTATGTTCGACGGCAACGTCACCGACTTTGTGTATCTGCCCATCAAAGCGCCGGGGACCCGCATCGCCGCGCTGCTTTCAGGGGAAATTGATTTTGTGCTCGATCCGCCGATTCAGGATATTCAGAAATTGCGGAAGGACAAGGCCATCAAGGTGTTCGAAGGCAGCGAATATCGCGTCATCTTCATCGGCATGGACCAGGCGCGGGACGAATTGCTTTATTCCGACGTCAAAGGCAAGAATCCCTTCAAGGATCGGCGCGTTCGCCTGGCGCTCTACCAGGCCGTCGATGTTGAGGCGCTGAAGACGACCGTCATGCGTGGACTGTCGGTGCCGACCGCGATCAATCTTCCCGCGGCCAAGGAAGCCGGTATGCCCGACTCGATGAACAAGCGCTATCCCTTCGACCTCGGTGCCGCAAAAAAACTGCTCACTGAAGCGGGATATCCCAAAGGCTTCAGCGTCACGCTCGATTGCCCCAATGATCGTTACATTAATGACGAACGGCTTTGTGTGGCGTTGGCAGCGATGTGGGCGAAGATTGGCGTCATCGTCAAAGTCGCGGCGATTCCCAAGGCGAACTATTTTCCCAAAACACAAAAGCTCGATACCAGTTTCTACATGCTGGGGTGGGGAGGGGCGGGCGCCGCGACCGACGCCTACTTCACGCTGAACCCGGTGTTGCATAGCCGTCACGAAAAGGGCGATGGCGAATACAACTGGGGTAACTATAAGGTCACCGCGTTGGACGATTTCATCGACCGCGCCGCGCGGGAAACCGACACCAGCGTTCGTCAGGATTTGATGATCAAGGCCATGCAAATGCACCACGATGAAGTCTTGCATATTCCTCTGCATTTGCAGGTGATCCCGTGGGCGGCGCGGGCGGGCATCGAGGTTGTCCACCAGCCCAACAACCATCTTTGGGTGCGTTGGGTGAAAATGAAATAGGGGGCGTATTCGGGGACAGACCCTGAGGTTTCCCCGCAAAATTTATTGTTTTTCAGGCAGAAATAAGTGGGTCAGGGTGAATGGTTTCGCAAAACAATTGACGCTGGCCCCTTATCGATCCCCAGAACAAAACAGGCAAAGCGATTCAAAGCTTCGAACTGACCAATC
>JANPNJ010000457.1:0-2172 GCA_031427395.1 Burkholderiales bacterium | reverse complement strand
TGCACATCACGGAATGCCGCCGCTTCAATGGTGCAGCCGGGGGTGTCGTCCTTCGGATAAAAATAAATCACATAGGGATGGCCCCGGAATGCGGCGGAGGCAAAGCGCCTGTTGCCGGTGGCGGCAAGCTCAAAGTCGGCGTTGGCTGTGGTCAAGGTCATGTTTTTACTCATTGGGGACAGGCAAAAACGGTTTGCCTTGTATCAGCAGGGTGCCAGCGCGGCCGGGAAGACTGCCCTGCTCGGCCACAAAGTAAGGCAGTGTGCCCCGCGCCAGTTGTGCGGCAATGGTTTCGGTGGCCACCAGTGTATACCCTTGCTCTTTCCAGCCGGTGATGAGTTTTTCCAGCACGGGCAGACAGCGCAGGCCCTCCAGCTCGGCGTGCAGGGTAAAGACCTGTGGTGGATTGGAAAAACCGTTTATTGGTGCGTCTTTCCAGTCATTTTTTGCGGTAACGGCAAGCAGGGTCTCGTGGACGTTGTTTTCAGTCACACCATCAAGACCGATCAGTTCATCCAGCGTCGGCAGGGTGGTGGGCAGTTGCGGGCAATCAATGATTTCGCCATTGACCACCGGGAAATGCGGCACGCCAACACCCGCGCGCGCGCGGCCATCCGAACAATAGTGGAATCCCATCGATTGCGTGAGCCGCAGTGCGTGGGTGTTCATCTGCCAGCCCGCCGCGCCGTGGGTGTTGGCGGGGGCTTTGAAAATGTCCGTGAAGCGGTTTTGCGCCCGTTCCATTTCGGCACGGGTCCATTTTGCGTCTGCGCTTTGCACGCCATCCTGCCAGCGCACATGATCCCAGCAATGAATGCCGACTTCAAAGCCCTCATCGCGTGTGCGCCGCAGAATATCCGCGCCACGGCGGCCGATGTCGGGCCCCGGCAGCATGGTGCCGTAGAGCAGCGTCGGGAAACCATAGTGCGACACCACCGAGGTGCGTTTCACCTTGGCAAAAAAATCCCGGCGGAACACGCGGCGGATGGCGCGGCCGGTGTGGTCAGGGCCCAAGCTGAACAAAAACGTCGCGCCGGCCTGGTGTTGTTTGAACAGTTCCAACAGGCGCGGCACACCCTGTTTGGTTCCCTTCAAGGTGTCCACATCGACTTTCAGCGCCAAATATTTTTTCATTGTGGGCAAATTATAGGGGTGCTGCGCCTAAAATTTGCACATGAACATTGCCGAGCCAGGGCTTGCCCCCAATCCCGAAAAATCCCCCTACGCCCTGATGGGCGGCGAACAGGTGGTGCGATCACTGGTCGATGCCTTCTACGACCAAATGGACGCCGACCCGGATTTTTTCGGCATTCGCAAATTGCAGCCGCCGTCACTCACCGGCTCGCGCGACAAACTGTTCATGTTTTTGTCGGGCTGGCTGGGCGGCCCACCCTTGTATGTCAACACCCATGGCCACCCCAAGCTGCGGGCGCGGCATTTGCCGTTTGCCATTGGCGAGGCAGAGCGCGATCAGTGGCTTGCATGCATGCAGCAGGCCATGGAAAGGATCGGCATAGAGCCGGATTTGCGCGCACAATTGATGGCCTCGTTTGCCAATACGGCGGATTGGATGCGCAACAAAGCCGAGTAGCCACACAGATCTGTGCTGATCCATGTCAATGGCTTCATCTGCGGGTGTGGCAACATTTCCATCACACGCTGAATGATTCCCCGGAGAAAAACATGAAAATCCTCATCGCCGTTGACGGCTCGCCTTCCAGCCTGCGGGCTGTTGAATATGTCACCCGCCACGCCGATATTTTTGGGGCGGGCGCGGAGATTGCCCTGATCACGGTGCATTTGCCGATGCCCTCGCCGCGCGTTCGTGGCATGGTCGGCAAGGAGGTGCTGGATGAATACTATTCGGATGAATCCGACCAGGCGCTGGCGGCTTCGCTGGCAATTCTGCGCGCGGCGGGGCGTGAGGCCGCAATACTGAAACGGGTGGGTGATCCGGGGCAAGAGATCGCAGCGGCGGCGGCAGACGGTTTTCAAATGATTGTCATGGGCACCCAAGGACGCACTGCACTGGGTAATCTGGTAATGGGCTCGGTGGCCATGGGTGTGCTCGCCGAATCCAGCGTGCCGGTGTTGCTGGTGAAATAACGGGAACTATCAGCGGCAGACCAGCACCGGTATTTTTGAGTGCGTCAACTCCTTGGTGGTTTCGCT
>JANPNJ010000456.1:0-1828 GCA_031427395.1 Burkholderiales bacterium | reverse complement strand
CTGGGGTTTTTGAAAAACGTCAACAAGGCCGCCGCCGTGGCGCGCGGCGAATTTGTGTTGATCCTGAACAACGACACCATTGTCACCGACGGTTGGTTGCAGGCCATGCGTGAGGTATGGCAGCAGCGCGACGATGTCGGCATGGTCGGTGCCAAACTCATTTATCCGAACGGGCAATTGCAGGAGGCGGGCGGCATTGTCTGGCGCGACGGCTCGGCGTGGAATTGGGGGCGCAACCAGAATGCCAGCCTGCCCGCCTACAATTATTTGCGTGAGGTCGATTACACCTCGGGCGCGTGTCTGTTGCTCAAGCGCGATTTTTGGAATCAATTGGGTGGCTTTGATGAACGCTACGCGCCGGCCTATTATGAAGACACCGACCTCGCGTTTCGGGTGCGTGCGGCGGGCAAAAAGGTTTTCTGCCAGCCGCGCGCGGTGGTGGTGCATTTTGAGGGGCAGAGCTCCGGCACCGACCTGACCCAGGGCATCAAGCAATACCAGGTGGTCAATCAACAAACCTTCCTTGCCCGCTGGCGCGGGGTGCTGGCCAAACACCGCATCAATGGTGTGATGCCGCATCTGGAGCGCGACCGCTACGCCAAGCGGCGGGTGCTGGTGGTCGATGCCTGCATGCTCACACCGGACCAGGATTCGGGCAGCCTGCGCATGTTTGAAATGCTCGGCCTGATGGCAAAAATGGGCGCGAAGGTCACGTTTCTCGCCGACAATCTCGAACACCGCGAACCCTATGTGTCGCAAATCCAGGCCCTCGGCGTGGAGGTGATTTACCATCCGGTCGAATCCAGCGTCACCCGTTTTCTGGAGCGCCACGCCGCCGAATATGAGGTGATCTTCCTGTCGCGCGCGACCGTGGCGGTGAAACATGTGGACACCGTCAAACGCGCCGCACCGCGCGCGCGGCTGATTTTCGACACCGTCGATTTGCATTTCCTGCGGCAGGAACGGGAAGCCGAACTGGCGGGGGATGCCATCCTGCGCGCCGCCGCCGCCCGCATGAAAACCCAGGAGCTGGCGCTCATGGCCAAGTCGGACGTGACCCTGGTGGTCAGCCCGATCGAGGAGAAATTGCTCGCCGACATCGCGCCCGCCGCGCGGGTGGGCATCGTCTCGAACATCCATGTCAACATGCCGGGGGATAAATCCTTCAGCGCGCGCCGGGGCGTGATTTTTATTGGCGGCTTCCGCCATCCGCCGAATCTCGACGCGGTGATTTGGTATGTCGAAAATGTGTTGCCGATACTGCGCGCCAAAAACGCCAACATCGTCACCACCGTGATCGGCAGCAACGCACCGCCCGCCCTGCAAAAATTCGCGGCGGAAGATTTTGTGATCGCCGGCTTTGTCTCCGAGGTGGGGCCGTATTACGACAATGCTCGTTTGTCCATTTCGCCGCTGCGTTATGGTGCCGGCGTCAAAGGCAAGGTCAACATCGCCATGCAGTATGGGGTGCCGGTGATCGCCACCACCCCCTCCGTGGAGGGCATGCATTTGCGTGATGGCGTGGATGTGCTGCGCGCCGATTCGGCGGCGGATTTTGCCGAGGCGATGATGCGCGCCAACAACGATGAAGTCCTGTGGGCACTGCTGCGTGCCAACGGCCTGGCCAACATCGACCGCTATTTTTCGCGTGCAACCGCCGGGCGTGCGCTGGCGGGGCTGCTGGAGATTGACTGTCCCTGACAGTGGTCAACGGTAAGGCAGCGCATCCCCCGGCCACAATGCCAGCCCGGCATCGATTCCCGGACTGCCCATGCCAGGCTGCAATGAGGGCTCTCCCTCCAGCGCCCGCGCAACCGCCGCCCACACC
>JANPNJ010000455.1:0-3408 GCA_031427395.1 Burkholderiales bacterium | reverse complement strand
GCTGTTTGACACCTGGGGCGGCATGCTGTCACACACGGCGTATCAGCAATTTTCGCTCGGCTATGTGCGGCAAATCATGGCCGCCCTGAAACGCCATGCCGACGGCCGGGTGGTGCCACGCATTTTTTTCACCAAGGGCGGTGGGCTGTGGCTCGAATCCATGGCGGATTGTGGTGCCGATGCCCTGGGTCTGGATTGGACCATTCATCTGGGCGATGCCAAACGCCGCGTCGGCACCAAAGTGGCGTTGCAGGGCAACCTCGACCCGTCCACCCTGTTTGCCCCGCCCGCGACCATAGAACAAGAAGCGGCGCGGGTTTTGGGCGAGTTTGCGGCTGATGGCTCGGCGAACGGCCATGTCTTTAATTTGGGACACGGCATCTCGCAATTTACCAATCCGGCACACGTGGAAGCACTCGTTAACGCGGTTCACCGCGCCAGTGCTAGAGCCCCCAAAAAAGCCTAAGTCAAGAAAAATATTTTTTCAATTGGCAAATTTGACGCGTGCTTATGCACAGAGGTTTGGTTCTGGGGAGATTGGGCAATCTTCTCTTACTGTGTATGAAGAATTCGACGCAACTATTTGATAAATATATTGTTTCTATTTTTTTTGTCGCGGGTTGGCGACATTGCCGCCACATAATCGGTTGTCTAAACTGGTCACATCCCGATGTATGCACAAACTTATCCACAGTGGCGGCAGGTTCATGGCATGCCAATGAATCACCACCACTGGCGGTCTTGGGATTGACGCAATGAGTGGCTTGATTGCCTGCGTGGCGCTGGATTTGCCGCTTGCCCAATGGTTTGATTTCAGCCTGCCCGATGCCCGGCCGGATGACCTTGGGCGGCTGGTGGTGGTGCCATTCGGGAAAAATGCCGGCAAAAAAATGGTGGGGGTGATTGTCGCCATAACCGACAAGACAGCCGTGCCGGCGGAGAAATTGCGCGCGGTGGAAACGGTGCGACGCGACTTGCCGGCGCTGGGTGCCGAGGTGATGGCGCTGATCCGTTTTTGCGAGGGTTACTATCACGCCCCGTTTGGCCAGATTGCGCTGGGGGTGATCCCGCCGCTGTTGCGCAATGCCGGGCGCATGATCAATGCGCCTCGCGTCAAACCGGCCAGACCGGTCAGCAAAAAAACCTTGCTGACCATGCGCCACATTGCCATCACCCCGGCGGGACGCGAGGCGATGCTGAATTTGCCAGGCCGGTCTGTGGCGCAACGCGCCATGTTGCACAGTGTGCTGCAGGGCGCGCTGGCGGAAAGTGCGTTGCGCCAGCGTCATGCACGGGCGGGAGTGACATTAAAAACGCTTCTCGAAAAATCCTGGGTGCGGGTTGAGATCGAGCAGGTACCTGTGGTCAGCCATCACCCGCACATCATCAGCGAGGGGCCGCCACTCAATGCCGGGCAGCAACTGGCGGTAGATGCCATTGCCGCCCAATTGGGGCAGGTTGCGGCCTTTTTGCTGGAGGGCATCACCGGCAGCGGCAAGACCGAAGTGTATTTGCGTGCCATTGCCGACGTGTTGCGACAAGGCCGGCAGGCGCTGGTGCTGGTGCCCGAAATCAATTTGACACCGGCGTTCCTGCAACACGTCCGCAACCGTTTTCCGGCTCACCACATCGCGCCTGCGCACAGTGGCATGGCGGCCGGTGCCAGACTGCGCGCTTGGCGCGAGGCGCAGGACGGGATTGCCGACATTGTGGTCGGCACCCGTCTGGCCATTTTCACGCCGATGCCGAGGCTGGCACTCATTGTGGTGGATGAAGAACACGATCAATCGTTCAAGCAGCAGGAAGGCGTGCGTTATTCGGCGCGTGATGTCGCCGTTTTTCGCGCGCGCGAAAGCCATTGTCCGGTGGTGCTGGGCTCGGCCACGCCGTCGATTGAAACCCTCGACAATGTGGCACGCGGACGCTTCACCCGTCTGGCCTTGACCCAGCGCGCGGTTGAAAATGCCACATTGCCGGAGGTGAATTTTATTCATCTCGACAGCGAAAAAGCGCCGGACGGATTGACCGATTCCTTGCTGCGCGCCATCAAAACCACGATTACGCGCGGCGAGCAGGCGATGGTGTTCATCAACCGCCGCGGCTTCGCACCCACGCTGGTGTGCGGCAGTTGCGCGTGGATGCCCAATTGCAAACGCTGCAGTGCGCGCCTGGTGTTTCACCGCGCGGCGGGCAAACTCAAATGCCACCACTGCGGCGGCGAAACGCGCGTCCCGGCCACCTGCAAGGAATGCGGCGCCGCCGATTTGCATCCCGCCGGGCAGGGCAGCGAACGCATCGAAGCCGCACTAATGCAAGCCATGCCCGCCGCCCGCATCGCCCGCGTGGATCGTGATGCCACCCGCCGCCGCGGCAGCGCCGAGAAAATTTTTGCCGCCGCCGCCAGCGGCGACATCGACATTCTGGTCGGCACCCAAATGCTCGCCAAGGGCCATGATTTTCCCAAGCTCACACTGGTCGCCGTGGTCAATGCCGACAGCGCTGTTTTTTCCGCCGACTTCCGCGCCGCCGAACGCATGGCGCAGCAGCTCACCCAGGTCGCGGGCCGCTCCGGCCGCGCCGGATTGTCCGGGCGGGTGTTGATCCAAACCCGCTTTCCCGAACACCCGGTTTATCAGGCCGTCGCCAGCCACGATTACACGCGGTTTGTGCAGGTGGCGTTGGGCGAGCGCAAGTTGATGCATTTGCCGCCCTACAGTTATCTCGCGCTGCTGCGCGCCGAGGCGCGCGATGTGGGCAAACTCGATCAATTTTTTGCAGAGGCGCAAACCGCCGCAATTGACGCCATGACGCATCACAAAATTGGTGATATCAAAATATGGGAGCCGGTGCCCGCCACACTTGCGCGCAAAGCGGGCTATACCCGCAAGCAACTCATGGTTCAGTCTGACCGGCGTATCACCTTGCAGTCATTTTTGGCGGTGTGGCTTGGTGTCATCCGCGCCAACAGTGGGCGTGATGTGAAATGGTCGATTGATGTTGACCCGATGGAAGTATGAAAGTCCTTTATTGGCGGGCATTTTCAGATGTTTTTGCCTGAAAACACCCGTCAATAAATGACTTTTAATATTTTTAATGCGCCATGGCAGTGGCTGCGCAACCACAGCCGCTATAATGTGACATTCCGTTTCCTGCCCGCACATGTCCCCTTTTGTCGATAACAAATCCGCCGTCGCCGCGCTTTTCCAGACGGCGCTTTATTCCGCGTTCCCGGCGCTGAAAGACGAAATCCCGCCATTCACCATCGCGGTTGAAAAGCCGAAAAATCCCGGGCACGGCCATTTTGCGGTCAACAGCGCCCTGCATCTGGCAAAAAAACTCGGCAAAAAACCGCGTGAGATTGCCGATGCCATTGTTGCGGCATTGCCGGCGTCAACCTTGCTGGCCGCT
>JANPNJ010000454.1:0-7114 GCA_031427395.1 Burkholderiales bacterium | reverse complement strand
GCGCAATTGCCGTGGGGCGCGCTGGGTGTCGATGTGGTGCTCGAATGCACCGGCTTTTTCACCACCAAGGAAAAAGCCTCGGCGCACATCAAGGGCGGGGCAAAAAAAGTCATCATCTCCGCACCCGGCGGCAAGGATGTTGATGCCACGGTGGTGTATGGCGTGAACCACAACGTGTTGACCGCCGCGATGACGGTCATCTCCAACGCCTCCTGCACCACCAACTGCCTGGCGCCATTGGTCAAGCCGCTCAATGACAAGCTCGGCGTGACCACCGGCTTGATGACCACCATCCACGCCTACACCAACGACCAGGTGCTGACCGATGTGATGCACGAGGATTTGCGCCGCGCGCGCTCGGCCACCATGTCGATGATCCCCACCAAAACCGGCGCGGCCGCGGCGGTGGGCCTGGTGTTGCCGGAATTGAACGGCAAGCTCGACGGCTTTGCCATTCGTGTGCCGACCATCAATGTTTCATTGGTCGATTTGTCGTTCATCGCCGCGCGCGACACCACGGTCGATGAAGTCAACGCCATCATGAAAGAAGCGGCGGCCAGCCCGGCGCTCAAAGGCATCCTGGCCTACAACACCGCGCCATTGGTGTCGGTTGATTTCAACCACGACAGCCACTCATCGAGCTTTGACGCCACCCTCACCAAGGTGTCCGGCAGGCTGGTCAAGGTCAGCTCCTGGTACGACAACGAGTGGGGCTTCAGCAATCGCATGCTCGACACCACCACCGCGTTGATGGCGGCGAAGTAACAAGACATTTACCATGCCTGGTTTCGCAAATATTCTGATGAAGTCATGCGCTGCCGTGGCCGCCGCGGCTTTGCTCGCTTCGTGTGGTGAGCAAAAACAGGTTGCGGTCGAACCGCTGCCGGTGGTCGGCATCACACAGCAAAACCGCGAAATCGCCGAACGCCTGCAGGCGCAAATGGTGGCCAATGAAATCAAAGCCACCCAGGAGGGCGAGGCCGCAGAACGCCAGCACCTGATCAACCTGTTGTCGGCACCCATTGCCCGCTGGGTCGATATGTTCCAGCAATTGCCCGACAAACCCCTGGCGGAAGTCAATGCGCTTGCCACAAAAATGCAGGACATCCAGGCTGAAATGGGGGCGGTTCCGACCTCACCCTGCACCGAGCCAAAACGATCCGAGGTCATCAGCGGCATGGAGGCGGTCAGCGCATTGCTTGCCGAGTACAAAACCGCCAAAGCCGAAGCCGTCGCTGACATTTCAAAGCGGCTTGGCGAAGCGTTCGTGATTGTCGAACGCGGTGCCGGGGCGTTATCCGCTTGCGCCTGACCAAATTATTTTATTGCCATGACTGAACACCATCCCCTCCGCCTCACCGATCTTGCCGCCGCCGGCCAAATCAAAAACAAACGTATTTTTATCCGCGCCGACTTGAATGTGCCGCAGGATGACACCGGTAACATCACCGACGACACACGCATTCGCGCCTCGCTGCCGGCGATTCAACTGGCACTCGACGCTGGCGCGGCCGTGATGGTCACTTCCCACCTGGGTCGCCCCACCGAAGGCGAGTTCAAAACCGAAGATTCGCTGGCACCGGTCGCCAGGCGCATGGGTGAATTGTTGAAGCGCGATGTGCCGCTGGTCGCCAATTGGCTCGATGGCGTGACCGTGGCAGCCGGTGCTGTGGTGTTGCTGGAAAATTGCCGCGTGAATGTTGGCGAGAAAAAAAACAGCGATGCCCTCGCGCAAAAATTGGCGGCGCTGTGTGACGTGTATGTGAACGACGCTTTCGGTACCGCCCACCGCGCCGAGGCCACCACCCACGGCATTGCCAAATACGCCAAGGTGGCCTGCGCCGGGCCGCTGCTTGCCGCCGAGCTGGACGCACTCGCCGCCGCACTTGCCCACCCCAAGCGCCCGCTGGTGGCCATTGTGGCCGGCTCAAAAGTGTCCTCCAAGCTGACCATCCTCAAAGCACTCGCCGCCCGTGTCGATCAATTGGTGGTCGGCGGCGGCATCGCCAATACATTTTTGCTGGCCGAAGGGTTGCCCATCGGCAAATCGCTGGCCGAGCCCGATTTGGTCAATGAGGCCCGCGACATCATCCACATGATGGCGGCGCGCGGCGCGTCGGTGCCGATTCCCGTGGATGTGGTGTGTGGCAAACAATTTGCGCCGAGCGCGGCGGCCACCACCAAAGCCGTTGCCGATGTGTTGCCCGACGACATGATTTTTGATATTGGCCCCACGACCTCCGCCGCGCTCGCCGACATCATGAAAAAGGCCGGAACCATTGTCTGGAACGGCCCGGTCGGCGTGTTTGAATTTGATCAATTTGGCGCGGGCACCCAATCCCTCGCCGAGGCAATTGCCGACTCACCCGCGTTTTCGATTGCCGGCGGCGGCGACACCCTCGCCGCCATCGCCAAATATGGGATAACCGACAAAATCAGTTATATCTCCACTGGCGGCGGCGCGTTCCTCGAGTTTTTGGAAGGCAAAACCTTGCCTGCGGTGGAAATTTTGCAGCAGCGCGCCGCCGCATCACACTGATTTTTCATCCTCCCATTTTTGCTGATGCCCGCCACGGGCAGAAAGAACCATCATGCCACGCGCCACCAAAATCGTCGCCACCCTGGGCCCCGCCACCTCCTCCGCCGAAGTGCTCGAGCGTTTGATTGTTGCGGGCGTCGATGTGGTGCGCATGAATTTTTCGCACGGCAGCGCGCAGGATCACATCGACCGTACCGCACTGGTGCGCAGCCTTGCCGCCAAACACGGGCGTTCGGTCGGCATTCTGGCGGACTTGCAGGGCCCCAAAATACGCGTTGGCAAATTCACCGACAACAAAATCACGCTCAAAGCCGACGACAAATTCATCCTCGATGCCAAGTGTGACCTCGGCAACCAGGAGCGGGTGGGCATCGACTACAAGGAATTGCCGCGCGATGTGAAAAAAGGCGACCACCTGTTGCTCAACGACGGCCTGCTGGTGTTTGAGGTCGAGAGTGTCAAAGGCCACGAAATATTCTGCGTGGTGCGCCAGGGTGGGGTGTTGTCGAACAACAAGGGCATCAACCGCAAGGGCGGCGGTCTGACCGCGCCGCCCCTGACCTCCAAGGACATGGACGACATCAAAACGGCGGTGAGTATCCAGGCCGATTTTCTCGCGGTGTCGTTTCCGAAAAGCGGCGCGGACATGTACATGGCGCGGGAGCTGATGCGCGCGGCCGGCGGCAGCGCGCTGCTGATTGCCAAGATCGAGCGCACCGAGGCCGTCACCAACGCGGCGTTGGTGGACATCATGAACGCCTGCGACGGCATCATGGTGGCGCGCGGCGATCTGGCGGTCGAGGTCGGTGACGCGGCGGTGCCGGCCCTGCAAAAACGCATGATCCGCATCGCCCGCGAAATGAACAAACTCACCATCACCGCCACCCAAATGATGGAGTCGATGGTGTCCTCGCCGATTCCCACCCGCGCCGAAGTGTCGGACGTGGCCAACGCGGTGCTTGATGGCACCGACGCGGTGATGTTGTCGGCCGAATCAGCCTCGGGCAACTATCCGGTGGAGACGGTCGAGGCGATGGTGCGCATTTGCCGCGAGGCGGAAAAAAGCGCCGAGGTCAAACTCGACCACGAATTCCTCAACCGGGTGTTCACGCGGGTGGACCAATCCATCGCCATGGGCGCACTTTTCACCGCCCACCATTTGAGTGTGAAATGCATTGCCTCGCTGACCCAATCCGGCTCGACCGCGCTGTGGATGTCGCGGCTCAACCTGGGCGTGCCGATCTACGCGCTCACGCCGGAGGAAGCCACCCTGACCAAGTGTGCCCTGATGCGCGATGTGCGCCCCTTCACGCTTGCCTACGAAGGCCACGACCGCGAAAAACTGCTGCGCGAGGCCGAGGAAGTGTTGCTTGCCAACAAGGTGGTGGAAATGGGCGACATCGTGGTGCTGACCATGGGCGAGCCCATCGGCCAATCCGGCGGCACCAACACCATGAAAATTGTGCGCATTGGCGAGCATCGCAGGGCGTAACGCGAAGCGCGCCGCATGCCTGTCCAAATCCGCCCCGCCACCATCACCGACATCCCGGCGATCCAAAAAATCGCCCGCGAAACCTGGCCGGTCGCGTTCGGCAATATTCTGTCCACCGGACAAATCGCCTATATGTTGGAGATGATGTATTCCACTGCGGCGCTCAACACGCAGATCGAACACAAAGGCCATGTCTTCCACCTCGCTCGCGAAAACGAAACTCCGCTTGGTTTTGTTTCCCATGAGTTGAATTACCAGCACATCAACAAAACCAAAATCCACAAAATCTATCTGCTGCCGGACGCGCAGGGCAAGGGCTTTGGTGCCGCGCTCATCAATACTGTGAAACAAATCGCCATGGCCCACAGGCAATCCGCGCTGACGCTGAATGTCAACAAATACAACAAGGCGCTCGGTTTTTACCGGCGGCTGGGCTTTGTCGTGGCCGGGGAAGAGGACATTGACATCGGCAATGGATTTTTGATGGAAGATTTCATCCTGGACATGCCGCTTGCGCCCCTTGCATAACGCGTAAAATACGCTGTCACCACCCAATCCAACGGAGAAATACATGGCTCTCGTTTCCATGCGCCAACTGCTCGACCACGCGGCCGAAAACAATTACGGCCTGCCCGCCTTCAACGTCAACAATCTCGAGCAGGTGCAGGCCATCATGGAGGCTGCCGCTTCGGTCGATGCGCCGGTCATCATGCAGGCCAGCGCCGGGGCGCGCAAATACGCAGGCGAGACATTTTTGAAATACCTGATCGAAGCCGCCGTGGACACCTACCCGAATATTCCGGTGGCGATGCACCAGGATCATGGCCAGAGCCCGTCGGTGTGCCAGCAGGCGATGCGCCTCGGATTTTCCAGCGTGATGATGGATGGCTCGTTGCAGGCCGACGGCAAAACCATCGCCAGCTACGAATACAACGTGGACGTGACCCGCCGCGTGGTGGAAATGGCGCACATGATCGGTGTCTCAGTTGAGGGTGAGCTGGGCTGTTTGGGCTCGCTCGAAACCATGAAGGGCGACAAGGAAGACGGCCACGGCACCGAAGCCACCATGACGCGCGAGCAACTGTTGACCGATCCGGATGAAGCGGCTGACTTTGTCAAACAAACCGGCGTGGACGCGCTGGCCATTGCCATCGGCACCTCGCACGGCGCGTACAAATTCTCCCGCAAGCCCACCGGCGACATCCTCGCCATTGACCGCATCAAACAAATCCACGCGCGCATTCCCAATACCCACCTGGTGATGCACGGCTCGTCGAGCGTGCCGCAGGATCTGCTCGACATCATCCGCGCCAACGGCGGCGAGATGAAAGAAACCTACGGCGTGCCGGTCGAGGAAATCCAGCAGGGCATCAAACACGGCGTGCGCAAAATCAACATCGACACCGACATCCGCCTGGCCATGACCGCCGCCGTGCGCAAATTTTTGAACGAAAATAAATCCCACTTCGACCCGCGTGATTACCTGAAACCGGCGCGCGCCGCCGCCAAGGAAATCTGCAAGCTGCGTTATCAGCAATTCAACTGCGCCGGGCAGGCGTCGAAAATAAAATCGCAGACGCTGACCTTGAGCCAAATGGCCGAGCGCTATGCGAAAGGCGAATTGCAGCAGGTGGTGCGTTAGCCGGATGTATCAGTCCCACATCCACTCCCTGCCCCTAGTCGCGCGCGGCAAAGTGCGCGACATTTACGCCGTCGGTAACGACAAACTGTTGCTCGTCACCAGTGACCGCTTGTCCGCCTACGATGTGATTTTGCCCACACCCATTCCGCACAAGGGCGAGATTCTGGTGGCGCTGGCCAATTTTTGGTTTGGCAAACTCGCGCATATTGTGCCCAACCAGCTCACCGGCATTGACCCTGAGTCAGTGGTGACGGCAGATGAGCGCGGCCAGGTGCGCGGCCGCGCCATTGTGGTCAACAAATATCAGGTGCTGCCGGTTGAGGCGGTGGTGCGCGGCTATCTGGAGGGCTCGGGCTGGACGGAGTACCAGCAATCGCAGAGCGTGTGCGGGGTGAAATTGCCGCCCGGATTGCAGCGCGCATCCAAATTGCCCGAACCGATTTTCACCCCCGCGACCAAAGCCGCAGCGGGCGAACACGATGAAAATATCGACTTCGCCACCACCGAAAAAATCATCGGTGCCGCGCGTGCGCATGAAGTACGCGACACCGCCATCCGGCTGTACCGGGAAGCCGCCGATTACGCGCTGACCAAAGGCATCATCATCGCCGACACCAAATTTGAATTCGGCCTGGATGCCAATGGTGTGCTGCATTTGATCGACGAGGTGCTCACGCCGGATTCATCGCGCTTCTGGCCGCTTGACTCGTACAGGACGGGCGTGTCGCCGGAGAGTTTTGACAAACAATTTATCCGCAATTGGCTCGACAGCATTGGCTTTGACCGCAAGCCGCCGGCACCGGTTGTGCCGCCCGACATCGCGCAAAAAACCAGCGACAAATATCGTGAGGCGTTGACGCGATTAACGGCATGAACACCAGAAAATACGCGCTGTTTGAGCCATTTTTGCCGGAAAACGCCCGCCAATAAACGGGTTTTATTTTCTGCGCTCAATCAGCGCGTAGGCGGTGTGATTGTGGATCGACTCGAAATTTTCCGCTTCCACCGTGTAGGCGGTGACGCGTGTTTCGCGGTTGAGCGCTGCGGCAATGTCGCGCACCAGGTCCTCGACAAATTTCGGATTGTCATACGCGCGTTCGGTGACAAATTTTTCATCGACCCGCTTGAGGATGCCGTACAGCTCGCTTGAGGCCTGCTGTTCGGCGAGGCGGATGATTTCATCGGCCGTGATGCTGCCGGTTGTTTCGGCGGTGATGGTGATGTGTGAACGCTGGTTGTGCGCGCCATAGGCGGAAATTTCTTTGGAACACGGGCACAGGCTGGTCACCGGTGCGAGTACCTTGGTGGTGACGCGGGTGATGCCATCACGGATTTCGCCGGCCAGCGTGACCTCGTAATCCATGAGCGAGGTCACTTGCGATACCGGCGCGGTTTTTTCGATGAAGTAGGGGAACGTCACTTCGATGTGTCCCTCGACCAC
>JANPNJ010000453.1:0-4987 GCA_031427395.1 Burkholderiales bacterium | reverse complement strand
ACCAATGGCGAAAAATCCGAGTCGCCGCTGATAATCACAAACGCATCAACATGCCCCTTGGTGTAACAAAGGTCGAGTGCATCTACCACCATGCGAATGTCGGCGGAATTTTTACCCGACAGGCTGACGTGCGGAACTTCGATCAATTCAAACGCCGCCTCGTGCATGCTTTTTTTGAAATCTTTGTAATTTTGCCAATCACAATAGGCCTTCTTGACAACAATATCGCCCTTGACCAGCAATCGCGCCAGCACTTTGCGGATGTCGAACTCGGGTGAGTTGGTATTGCGCGCGCCCAGCACCATGTTCTCAAAATCGCAGAACAGCGCCATATTTTGAATTTCGCCACGTGTTGCATTTGCCATTGTTGCCCTCGGCTTCCGGATGGAGCGTAAGAGTCAAGCTTACTCCGCCCGGCCGCATTTGACAAAGGGGCAACACTGGCTGGTGATTGGCGACATGCGTTAGCGCATTCGTTAACGGTGGCGGTGGCGCGCCTCGTGATCAAGCAACCATTGTTTTCGCGCCAGTCCGCCACCATACCCGGTCAATGCGCCATCCGAGCCAATCACGCGATGGCAGGGAATAACAATCGCGCGGTAGTTATCACCATTGGCGCGCGCCACCGCCCGCACGGCGGTCGGCTGGCCAATGGCCTTGGCAATGGCGGCATACGAACGCGTCTCGCCAGGCGGGATCACGAGCAACTGCGCCCACACTGCCCTTTGAAAATCAGTCCCGCGTTCGGCCAACGTCAGGCTGAATTGGCGGCGCTGTCCGGCGTAGTATTCGGCAATTTCAGATGCGGCGTGATCAAGGTGACGATGCACACCGGGCACCACCACGCATTTGGCACGTGTACGCAATCGGGTGATTTCCCGTTCCAGCCCACGACGGTTGACGAAATCGAGCACATACAGCCCATTGTCATTGGCAATCGCCAGCATCGGACCGAGTGGTGTTTCCAACCAGCGCGAAACCATGACGTTGACATCGCGCGCCATCGATGGCCGTTCACCAAATAATTTTGCAAATGCCTCGCGGTAACCGCTGGAAGATTCAAAGCCGGCATCGAGTTGTTGATTCAGCACGTCAGCTCCCTTGGAAGGGTTGGAATTACGCACACTGGCCAGTGCCGCGCCCATGCGTCGCGCACGCGCATAGGCTTGAAAGGTCATGCCAAAGTAACGCTGAAACTGACGGCGGGCGGTGGAGGGTTCAATGCCCAACGCCGTCAACTCCCCCTCGCGAATGCGGGCCGACGGTTCGGCTTCGATTAACGCAATCAGTCTGGTGACCAACGACGGCTTATCACCATGATCCATCGGTTTACATCGCAAACAGGCTCGAAACCCGGCGTACATGGCATCATCCGCACTGGGGAAAAAAGCGACATTCTCCCGCTTTGGCTTGCGGGCTGAACAAGTCGGTCGGCAAAAAATGCGGGTGGAGGTCACGCCGGTCAAAAACACCCCGTCAAACGTGCTGTCACGATCATTAAAAGCGCGCCACATCACGTCTTCTGGTGGCAGGGTACGGGGGATAGGTGCATTCATGGTGCTCATCATAGCCAACCTTTGGAAAATACGCCGCCGCTTTTCAGGCGACGAAATTTGCAGCGGATGCGGGCGGGTTTGTCATGGCGCATTCCCAAGGTCGATAAATATGCTGTAATTCAGACGGCGATCAAAGACAGCGAACCCAGCATTTCGCCGCGCCAAATATCTAAGGAAGCTCTGATTAAGTGCAGTCCCTAAGCCAGACTAGGCGCGAGCACAACAAATTCGACGCCGCATATGTTTGATATGTAAGGAGAATTTTTTGTGTAAGCAACAACGTATGGAGACGAAATGAACTTAATCAGAGCTTTCCTAATTCTTCCAGACCAAAGGACCTACATGAAAAAATCAGTCGCATTTTTGACCTCGTTATTGTTTGCCGTCGCCACGTCGGCATTTGCACAAAAGGCCGAGGCACCGAAAGCCACGCCTGCTGCCCCTGCTGCTCCGGCGGCTAAAGCTGCTGCTGCTCCTGCTGCCAAAGCCGCTCCCGCTGCTGCTGCAACCCCGGCTACACCTGCCGCATCTACCACACCTACCACACCTACCACAAAGGCCGAGCCGGCAAAAGCAGAGTTGATTGACCTGAATTCTGCCGACGCGAAAATGCTGATGACCCTCAAGGGCATTGGTGAAGCCACCGCCGACAAAATCATTAAAGGCCGCCCTTACAGTGGCAAGGATGATCTGGTCAAAAAGAAAATCATCACTGAAAAGCTCTATGGCGACATAAAGGAACAAGTCATTGCCAAACAGGCAGCAAAAGACGCGCCTAAAAAAGACGACAAAAAGAAATAAATCGTTCTGAAACACGGCTGAACGGGCGGCGTTGCTGCCCGTTTTGTTTTGTACGAGCGGCCAATCGGGGCTTCCGGCGACGCGGCGACACGCGGCGGACACGGACTTGGTATCGGGCTCGTTTCCCGCTATAATTCTCGGCTTCGTATTTGTTATATTAGCCTGGTAGCTCAGTTGGGTGAGTCAGGGGTTTCGCGAAGCACCGCTTCGCGCCTGATGAACCAAAAAGCCTTGCAGGGCTTTTTGTGGAAGAGCAGAGGCTACGATTTAGGTATTACAGATTTCGCAGGTTTTAGAAAAAGAGTTTGGCCTGGTAGCTCAGTTGGTAGAGCAGAGGACTGAAAATCCTTGTGTCGGTGGTTCAATTCCGCCCCAGGCCACCAATCCCAAAAAAATCAACCGCCCGCGGTTGATTTTTTTTCGCTCACAGCATGTAACATCACTGCCTGACAAGAAGTCGGCGGCCAAACATTCCATGCGCTTGAGAAAAAAACTGCTGTTGGTCCACCGCTGGTCGGGCATTGCACTCGCGGTGTTGCTCATCATCACCGGCATCACCGGCTCGATGCTCGTCTTTCACCACGAAATCGATGCGTGGCTGAATCCTGCCCTTCACCGCACCACACCAAGACCCCAACGCGCGGCGTTGGATGACATTGCCAAAACCATCGAAACCCATCACCCGCATCTGGCAGTCGGCTATTTTTTGTTTGCTGACAATCCAGCCGCCGCCCTTCACGTTCTTATGAATACCCGCGCGGCGGCGGCAAGTGGTCGCATGGATCGGGATTCCCCGCGTCCAACAGAGGTCTATGCCGATGCCTATACGGGGCAACTGCTGGGCGCGCGCAATTGGGGGGAAATCGGCGCGAGCCGCACGCACATCATGCCAATGATCTATCGCCTGCACATGAGCCTGTTCCTCGACAAGACCGGCCAATGGATCACCGGCACGATTGCCGCCATCTGGATCGCGGCTATGTTGATCGGCGTGGTGCTGGCGGTGCCGCGGCTGCATTTGCTAAAAAAAGCAATCACGGTGAAGTGGCGGGCGAGCCTTGCGCGAATCGTGTTCGATTTGCATCGAACCATCGGCTTGTTGTCGGCTGTGATTTTGATGGTGATTGCGTTCACCGGCCTGTACATGAATCTGTCGGATGTCATCGAGCCTGCGTTGAAGGCGGTGGCACCCTTCACCGAGCGCCCGGCGTCGGTGCGCCCGGGGAGCGCGTCACTCGATCAGGTATGGAAAATCGGCTGGGACGAGGCCATCACGCGCGCCCGCGCGGTGCAGCCCGAATATCCGATTGCCGGTATCGGCAAAATAGAAGCGCGCGGCTATTATCAAGTGCGGTTCCTGCCGCCGGGTGACATCATGGACAGTGGCACCATCCGTGTTTTTGTTGATGGCCGCAATGGCGTGCTGCTGGGTGAATTCAATCACCGCAGCGGCACCCTCGGCGACAAAATAAAAGTCTGGCAGTTTCCGCTGCACAGCGGCCAGGGTTTTGGCTTGCCCGGCCGTATTCTGGTTTGTGTCATCGGGCTGATTCCGCCACTGCTTGCCGTGACCGGTGTTTGGCTGTGGTGGCGGCGGCAATTGCGCCACGGATTCGTCGTGGCGCAACGGCCTGACAGCCGCTGACCACGCCCGATGTTGCGGGTTTATCCCCCCGAGTACTGCTCTGCGTATTGCTTTCTGCCTTCCACAATTGACGCCAGGCTGGGCTTCGGTGTGTTGTGCTCAAGCTGATCGACGTGTACCAGTTTTCCGTTGCGAAACTCATACGCGTGTTGCACCAGTTCCCAGCCGATGTCACCGCCCACATAGCGCCAGTTGCCGACGGCGGTGGCGGCGGCAATCTGCTCGGCTTCAACCTGCGCGCGGGTTTTGCTGCCCGGCACGCTGTGGGTGATGACACCGGCCTCGTTGTTGGCCGGGTGAAATGTCTGATTGGCAAACGCCGCGCCGGCGAACAATGACACAACGGTGGTGGCGAGGGAAACAGTCTTGTTGAACATGGCGAACTCCTGATGGTTGTAATGATTGATTCGCCAAGCCCCTGCTTGGCATCTTCGTGGCATGTTGTGCCGCGATAGAAAGAAGTTTGAACCTGGAGCAGGAACATCATGCTGGCCGCAGGATTACAATTCTGTTATTGTTTTTGAACGCGGTTGTCGTGTTTACGAAACAATTTCCCCCGTGCCAAAACCCCCATTTGCCATATTTGCCATAAATGAAAATACTCATTGTTGAAGACGAAAAACGCGCGGCCGAATATCTGCGCCAGGGGCTGGCGGAAAACGGTTTTACGGTCGAATCCGCACTCAACGGCACCGACGGCCTGCACCTGGCGATAACCGGCGACCATGACCTGGTCATTCTCGACATCATGCTGCCGGGAATTGACGGCTTCGCGGTGTTGTCGGCGTTGCGCACCGCCAAACAGATTCCGGTGTTGATGCTGACCGCGCGCGGGCAAACCAGCGACAAGGTAAAAGGATTCGATCTGGGCGCGGACGACTACCTGGTCAAGCCCTTTCAGTTCCCGGAATTGTTGGCGCGGGTGCGGGCACTGCTCAAGCGCGTGCACTGTGCTCCGCTAGAAAATGTATTGCGGGTCGCCGAC
>JANPNJ010000452.1:0-2086 GCA_031427395.1 Burkholderiales bacterium | reverse complement strand
AGTGGTCTTGTGGGCGCGGTCATGTATTTTGCCGTTCGCTACCTGCTAGCTAGGCATAACAACGCGTTCAACCCGGACGCGCCTAAGCGGCGCGCCGGTTAACGAAAACGTTGGCCTTTGAATGTTGAAGCCACTTCCCATTTTGGTCTTTACCGGGTTGATATTGTTTCACGTCAGCCTTGTTTTGCTAATGTCTACATCATGGGCGGGCGATGTCGTGTTGTTCACTAATTTAGTGAGCGCCTCGCTGTATTTACCCTCACTTCTTTTCGCCAAAATCGGTTTTCCGGTATTCGACAAAGGTGAAGGTTGGTATTCAGGCTTTACTTTATTGGGTTGGTTTTTGCTCCATCTTTAGAAGCCTTTCCAATGCAAAACGATATCTTTAAGATATCACAGAACTAGCAGCCCGTCGGACTTGACCCGACGAATTTGCGGTTGTGCGTGGCTTTGCATAAAAAAATCATGATTGTGTTTGGAAATGCGCCCGTTGTTCGATCAGTTCGCGCCAATGTCGTTTTGATGAGTCATCTTGTGGCCAGAAATGCCCGCCATCGCCCTTCAGGCGAGGCTCAGTGCAAACATCCGCTTCATATTCCAGGCCAATGTCACCAAACTCCACTCGCCTTTGACCTTGTCAAGCCCGCGCAGCGAGAATTGCCGAAATCCCATCACCGATTTGATGATGCCGAACACCGGCTCCGGGGTGTGCTTGCGTAACGCATAGTCTCGTTTGCCCTCCGGCGTCGCCAAGCGATGCATCATCGCTTCCAGCGGACTTGGATTCGCAGGCGCTGGCGGCGCGGTTTTGAAGCGATCACGCCAGTGCGGGTGATGATGCTCGCGCTTCATCGCAATCAGCGGCATGATGCCCGCCTGCTCGCAGGCATTCACGTTCGCCTCGCTGAAGTAGCCGGTGTCGGCGAGCAATTTTCCGGTCTTGCCCAGTGACTCGGCGCGCGCTTGAAGGGGCACCAGCATCGGCTTGATTTGTCGCTTGTCGTTCGGTGCCTGCACCACGTCGCTGACAACGACCAGCATGCTGCCTGCCGCCACCGCCGCCTGGGCGTTGTAGCCCTGTTCGAAGCCACCACCGGATACCGGCATGATGCGCGACTCTTCGTCGGTGAGATTGATCTGATCCTTGGGCCCCGGTGCGGCGCTCGGCGGCAGTGGCGGTTTGCCAGGCGGCTTTTTGCCGGTGGCTTCTGTCTGGGCTGCGCGTGCGGCCATCTTGGCGGCGTACTCGGTTTGTTCCTGCCCGAAGCGCTCCCTGGCGCGCGCTTCAATCTTGACTTTGGCCTCGGCAATTCGGGTGAGCCGTTGTTCACGCCGGGCGAGTTCGTCCGGGATCGACATGCCATCGGGCACATCGGCCTGGTCGGTGGTCTCGGCGAGCGCCATCAGTTCAGTGACCTCGGTCTTGAGTTGCGCTTCAATCTTGCCGGCGTGTTCATACGACAGCGCACTGTGGCGGCTGGCGTTGGCGTGGATCTTGGTGCCGTCAAGCGCAATGGTGCCCATCTGCAGCATGCCCATCTCGCGGGCGAGCACCAGCACGTCCACGAACAGTTTCTCAATCTGCGGCAGAAAGCGCCGACGGAAGGCGGCGATGGTGTCGTGATCCGGGTGGTCGTTGGCGGCAATGTAGCGGAAGGCGACCGAGTCGTAGGTGGCGCGCTCGATCTTGCGGCTGGAGAAAACGCCCGTGGCGTACCCGTAGACAAGCAGTCCAAGCAACATGGTCGGGTGGTAGCCGGCGGAACCCGACCCCCGGTAGGATTTCAGCATGGCGCTGGTGTCAAGCTGCGCGATCACTTCGACGATATAGCGTGCCAGATGTTTCTCCGGAAGCCATTCGTCCACCGACGGCGGCAACAGAAATTGCGTCTGGCGATCCACGGGTCTGAAGTTGCTCATAGTTCGCTCACTCTTATTTCAACGACGGTAAGTATCCCGCACCATGCGCAAATTTGAAATCACTTTATGGTTAAGTCCGACAGGCTGCTAGGATCGCATTTTTCAGATCATACGTCCTTAGAGAAAATCGAGCCCCTTTAATTCACGGTTTCCTCCCTGCGAGAAC
>JANPNJ010000451.1:0-3770 GCA_031427395.1 Burkholderiales bacterium | reverse complement strand
CGGTGGCAAAACGCAGCGTATCGATCTGATCCAGCACGCGCATCAGAAATACCCTTCTTTTTTGCGCAGTTCCATCGAGGCATCTGCGGTTTTGTCATCCATGCGGGTGGCACCACGTTCGGTCAGGGTGGCGGCGGCGGTTTCGATGATGATGTCGTCCAGGGTCTGCGCCGTCGAGGCCACCGGGCAGGTGCAGGTCATGTCGCCGACGGTGCGAAAACGCACGCTTTGCGTCACCACGGCCTCGTTCTCCAGTGGTGGCGTGACTTCGGTCAGGGGCACCAGCAGGCCGTTGCGCATCATCACCTGGCGTTGGTGCGCAAAATAAAGGGTTGGCACCGCAAGTTGTTCGCGGGCGATGTATTGCCAGACATCCAGCTCGGTCCAGTTGGAAATCGGAAACACGCGCAAATGCTCTTTGGGTTTGAGCCGGGTGTTGAACAGATTCCATAGCTCCGGGCGCTGGTTTTTCGGATCCCACTGTCCCCAGGCGTCACGGTGCGAAAAAATGCGCTCCTTGGCGCGGGCCTTTTCCTCGTCGCGGCGCGCGCCGCCAAACAGCGCGTCAAAGCCATGCAGGGCGATGCTGTCGAGCAAGGTCACGCTCTGGTGGGCATTACGGCTCTCAGTGGCATGGGACAGCACCACCCGGCCTTCGGCCATAGAAGTCTCAACCGAGCCAACAATGAGTTTTTCACCCAGTTCGGCAACGCGCTGGTCACGAAACGCCATCACTTCCGGGAAATTGTGTCCGGTGTCGATATGCAAAAGCGGAAACGGAAAACGGTCCGGGCGGAAGGCCTTTTCGGCCAGCCGCAACAAACAAATCGAATCTTTGCCACCGGAAAACAACAGTGCCGGGTGCGCGCATTCGGCGACCACTTCGCGCATGATGTGGATGGCTTCGGCTTCGAGCCAGTCGAGATGGTTCAAGGGTTCAGATCAACGTAGTGGCGGGTTTGGCGTGCCGACACCAATGTCAGTGGCTGGCCCGGTGAGAACAGCGGCAATTATTTCACATCGGTGGTATTGAATGGTGCCCGGGACCGGAATCGAACCGGTACGCCCCTTTTACGGAAGCGACGGATTTTAAGTCCGTTGTGTCTACCTATTTCACCACCCGGGCAGCAGGCGCGCGCCTTGCGCGAATTTTAGCGGCAAAGACACGCATTCGGGGGAAAGGTGGAAAGGCTGGAGGCGGGTACCGGAATCGAACCGATGTACACGGATTTGCAATCCGCTGCATAGCCACTTTGCTAACCCGCCGCTGACACCGCCCAAGACATGGGCAGGGAATGAAGCACAAGAAACACCAACAATCTGCCAAAAACCAAAAAGGGGAAGCGTAAGCCTCCCCTTTTTGTCGATTTGGAGCGGGAAAAGAGTCTCGAACTCTCGACCTCAACCTTGGCAAGGTTGCGCTCTACCAACTGAGCTATTCCCGCATGGCGGCAATTATATCTGAAATCCCGCAAATGGCACAAGACGGGGCGTCTCAACTTTGCCTGCTTTGCCTGATAGGAAAAAAAGTGCTAATCCCTGGCCTTTGCCGACGCAAATGCCGCCTTCAGATAAAACACCATGGACCACATTGTGAGCAACGCGGCCACCCAGATAAACAGTCTGCCCACCAGGCGGCAATCAATCACGCCAAATAAATAATCATCGTAAATCAGGAATGGAATGGCGACAAGCTGGGTGACGGTTTTTATTTTGCCCATCAGCGAAACCGCCACGTTTTTGGACTGACCCAGTTGCGCCATCCATTCGCGCAGCGCCGAAATGGTGATCTCGCGGCCAACAATGATGAGCGCGACAATGGCATCGGTGCGACCCAGCTCGACCAGCACAATCAGCGCGGCGGCGACCATCAGTTTGTCGGCCACAGGGTCGAGAAATGCGCCGAAGGCCGAGGTCTGGTTCCATTTGCGGGCGAGGTAGCCGTCAAGCCAATCGGTGATGGCCGCAGTAATGAAAATCGTTGTGGCAATCACATTGGCGGCACTTTGCGAAAGCCAATCCCACTCCGGAAAATACAGCACCGCCACAAACAGCGGGATGGCCGCAATACGCAGCCAAGTCAGGAGAATGGGGAAATTCATGTGCATGGGTGAAATTACAGCACATTAATGCAATTCGTTATAGATGCTTTCGGCCAATTCGCGCGAAATACCTTCGACGTTCGCCATGTCCTCGACACTCGCTGACACCACGCCTTGCAGTCCGCCGAATTGCTGCAACAGCGCCTTGCGGCGTTTGGGGCCGATGCCTTTGACGCCTTCCAGTGTCGAGGTGTTGCGTTTTTTGCCGCGCCGGGCGCGGTGGCCGGTGATGGCGAAGCGGTGTGCCTCATCACGGATTTGCTGGACCAGGTGAAAGCCAGGATTGTCCTTGGGCAAATTTAATTCCTCGCGAGGACGCGCCCCATGCACCCCGAATATCAGCGTCTCCAGACCGGGCTTGCGTGCCTCACCCTTGGCCACACCAATGAGCAGAATATCGGCCAGCCCCAATTCCCCCATGACTTCCTCGGCGACCCCAAGCTGTCCCTTGCCGCCGTCGATCAGCACCAGATCGGGACGTGAGTGGGTGTCACCCTCGGCCGCCGCCGCGATTTTTTGATAGCGGCGCGTCAATACATCGCGCATCGCGGCATAGTCATCGCCCGCGGTGATGCCGCTGATGTTGTAGTGGCGGTATTGGGAAGGTTGCATCGCGCCCTGGTCAAACACCACGCACGACGCCACCGTGGCCTCGCCCATGGTGTGGGAAATGTCAAAACATTCGATGCGCGCGATGTCCGCCAGGCCAAGTGTGTCATTGAGCGCGCGCAGTTTGTTTTCCTGTGTGGCGCGGTCCGCCATGCGGGTGGCGATGGCATGTTGGCCGTTTTTGGCGGCCATGCGCATCCATTGCCGCGCCTCCCCCTGCGGATGCGTCACCACCCTCACCTGCCTGCCTGCCTTGGCGGTGAGCCATTCCTGCCACTCACTGGTTTCAAATTCGCCATCGAGAATCACCGAGGCAGGCGCGTCACGCTCGGCGTAATGTTGGTTGATGAACGCATCGATGATTGACCAGGCGTCGGCGGCATACACATTGGCCGGAAAAAAAGCCTTGTCGCCGAGGTGGCGGCCGCCGCGCACCATCGCCAGATTCACACACCATGTGGATGACGATTCCACCACAGCAATGATGTCGGCGTCACGCTCGGAAGTGCTGTCAACAAATTGTTTGGACAAAATGCGTTGCAGCACCCGCACCTGGTCGCGGTAGCGTGCTGCCAATTCAAATTCCATGTTGGCGGCGGCATCCACCATTTTGCGGTTGACCGCATTGATCACATCATTCTCTTTGCCGTCGAGAAACAGGGTGGCGTTGGTGATGTCGTTGGTGTAGTCGGCCTGGCTGATGAGCCCCACGCAGGGCGCCGAGCAGCGGCCGATCTGGTGCAGCAGGCAGGGGCGGGAACGGTGCGCGAACACGCTGTCGTCGCAGGTGCGGAGCTTGAATACCTTTTGCAGATGCAAGATGGTGTCACGCACCGCAAGTGTTGATGGAAACGGGCCGAAGTAGCGGTGCGGCTTGATGACCGCGCCACGGTAAAAACGGATTTGCGGAAATGGCCTGGCCGTGACCATGATGTACGGATAACTTTTGTCATCGCGGAACAACACGTTGTAGCGCGGCATCAGCGCCTTGATGAGGTTGTTCTCCAGGATCAGCGCCTCGGATTCACTCGCCGTGATGGTGGTGTCGATGGCGGTGAC
>JANPNJ010000450.1:0-1998 GCA_031427395.1 Burkholderiales bacterium | reverse complement strand
GGCGCGGAATCGCTCGATGATTTGATGCAAAAAATTGTGCCGCCTGGCATCCTCAAGCGCGACGCGCTGGCGCTCAGTGCCCCGCGCACCGAACAGGATGTGCTGCGTGATCTGAAGCGCATCGCCGACAAAAACAAAGTGTTCAAGAGTTACATCGGCCAGGGGTATTACGGCAATTTCACCCCCACTGTCATCTTGCGCAACGTGCTGGAAAATCCGGCGTGGTACACCGCCTACACGCCGTACCAGCCGGAAATCGCGCAGGGCCGTCTTGAGGCACTGCTGAATTTCCAGACCATGGTGTGTGATTTGACCGGCATGGAAATTTCCAACTCATCATTGCTTGATGAGGCCACGGCGGCGGCGGAAGCGATGACACTGGCAAAACGCTCGGCCAAATCCACCAGCAACACCATCATCGTCGCCGCTGATTGCCACCCGCAGACCATAACACTCATCAAAACCCGCGCCGAGCCGCTGGGGCTGGAAGTGAAGACCGGGTTTGCGCCGAAGCTGATGGAGGAGGGCGATTATTTTGCGGTGGTGGCGCAGTATCCCTCGACTTCCGGGCAGATTCACGACCTGGCGCCCATCGCCCGTGCCGCCCACGAAAATGGCGCGTTGATGATCGCCTGTGTGGATTTGCTGGCATTGACCTTGCTGAAGCCGCCGGGTGAGTGGGGCGCGGATATTGTGGTCGGCTCCTCGCAGCGTTTTGGTGTGCCGTTTGGTTTTGGCGGTCCGCACGCGGCCTATCTCGCTTGTCGTGATGCCTTCAAGCGTTCGATGCCGGGGCGCTTGGTCGGGGTGTCGGTGGATGCCCAGGGCAACCGCGCCCTGCGGCTTGCCATGCAAACCCGCGAGCAACATATCCGCCGCGAAAAAGCCACGTCCAACATTTGCACGGCACAAGTGCTGCTGGCGGTGATGGCCAGCATGTATGCGGTCTATCACGGCCCGGCGGGCTTGACGGCGATGGCACGGCGGGTGCATACGCTGGCGGCAACGTTCGCCGCCGGGGTCAAGGCGCTGGGATTTCATGTTGTGCCCACACATGCCTTCGACACCATCGCGGTGCGGGTGGATGCCCAGCACGAAACCATCCTGTCGGCAGCAGTGGCGAGTGAAATCAACCTGCGTGATTTTGTGGAACATCCGGTGGTGGGGGTGTCGTTTGATGAAACCCATTCGACGGCTGATGTTGAAAAACTGCTGTCCATTTTTGCCGAAGCAGCCGGTGAGCCCGCACCAAAATTTGCCGACATCAAAGCCGTGGGCATGATACCGGCGGCGCTACAACGCAGCTCGGCATTTCTGACGCACCCGGTATTCAACTGCCACCATTCCGAAACCGAAATGCTGCGCTATATCCGCAGTCTCTCGGACAAAGACCTGGCGCTGGATCGGGCGATGATTCCGCTCGGCTCCTGCACCATGAAGCTCAATGCCACCAGCGAAATGATTCCGGTGACGTGGCCGGGTTTTAATGCCATACACCCATTCGCGCCGGTCGATCAAACCGAGGGCTACCAGGAGTTGACCACCACACTCGAAGCGCAGTTGTGTGAGATCACCGGCTACGACGCGGTGTCACTCCAGCCCAATTCCGGCGCACAGGGCGAATACGCCGGCTTGCTGGCAATCCGTGCGTATCATCGCTCGCGCGGCGAGGGGCATCGCGATGTTTGTTTGATTCCCTCGTCGGCGCACGGCACCAATCCTGCCTCGGCGCACATGGCCGGCATGGAGGTGGTGGTCACCGGCTGTGATGCCAACGGCAATGTTGATGTCGCCGAATTGCGCGCCAAGGCGGCGCAGCACCAAGACCGGCTGGCGGCATTGATGGTCACCTACCCATCCACCCACGGCGTGTTTGAGGATGCGATCACGGAAATCTGCGACATCATCCACGCCCACGGCGGGCAGGTGTACATGGATGGCGCGAATCTGAACGCGCTGGTGGGCGTGGCGCAGCCGGGCAAATTCGGCTCCGATGTG
>JANPNJ010000449.1:0-8047 GCA_031427395.1 Burkholderiales bacterium | reverse complement strand
GAAATATCTGTACACCGCCCCTTGCGCGTGGCCTATTTTTCCACGGGGGATGAATTGGTTTCCATCGGCAACGCGCTGGCCGAGGGTGAAATTTACGACTCCAACCGCTACACCCTGCACGGCATGCTGCAACGCATGGGCATCGAGGCCATTGACATGGGTGTGGTGCGCGATGATCCGGCATTGCTGGAGCAGGCGTTCCGCGATGCGGCAGCGATTGCCGATGTGGTCATCACCTCCGGCGGCGTGTCGGTGGGTGAGGCCGACTATGTGAAAACCCTGTTGTCGAAACTGGGCGAAGTGGTGTTCTGGAAAATCGCCATGAAGCCGGGCCGCCCGCTCGCCTACGGCAAAATCAACAACGCGCATTTTTTCGGCCTGCCCGGCAACCCGGTCAGCGTGATGGTGACGTTTTACCAATTTGTGCGCGATGCGCTGTTGACATTGCAGGGTGTATCGCCGCTGCCGGTGCAACCGCTGCTGAAAGCGGTCTGCACGTCCATCATCAAGAAAGCGCCGGGGCGCACCGAATTCCAGCGCGGCGTCCTCTACACAGAAGACGGCGTTTGGAAAGTGCGCACCACCGGCGAACAGGGTTCCGGTATTTTGAAATCCATGTCCGACGCGAATTGTTTCATCATGCTGCATGACCATGTGGGCAATGTTGATGCCGGTGCCACGGTGGACGTGCAAATTCTTGAAGGGGTGATCTGATGCAGCGACGCAAATTCATTGAAATATGTGCCGTCGGTGCGGGAGGCGCGGGATGCATGGGTGCCGCCGCTTCCTCACTCTCCCCCGCGCCGCCCATGCCCAAAAAATCCGGCGTGACCTTGCAGGCCAAGCAATACGAGCGCGTGTTGTTGGTGGACCGGGACGGCAAAACCATCCAGGCCAAATCGCTCAAGCCCAACCACAATTACGTATTCAATTACCCGTTTGAATCCACCCCGTGTTTTTTGCTCAACCTTGGCAAGGCGCTCGACAACACCGTGGAGTTGCATACCGCGCAGGGTGATGCCTATGCCTGGCAAGGTGGCGTGGGGCCGAAAAAAAACATCGTTGCCTACTCGGCCATCTGTGCGCACAAGCTCGCCTATCCGTCGCCGCAGGTCAGCTTCATCAGCTTCCGCGACAAACCCTCGCCGCTCAACCGGAAAGGCAAAATCATCGGCTGCTGCTCGGACAAGAGTGTCTATGACCCCTTCAACGGCGCAAAAGTATTGAGTGGCCCCGCGCCGCAGCCGCTTGCCACGATATTGCTCGAACACGACGCCAAAACCGATGCGCTGTATGTGGTGGGCACCTGCGGTGGCGAAAAATTCAACGATTTTTTCAAGCTGTATGAATTCAAGCTGTCACTCGAAAACGGCGGCAGCCGCGCCAAAGAGCGGGTGACCAATACCACCGTGTTGCGCGATCTGGCGGCGCATTCGGCGCAGACGGCGACGTGTTGACAGGGTGAAGCCATGATCCCCTGGATCACCAAAGGCGCACGCTTCCCCAGCCCCAACACCGCCATGGTGGACCCCGACGGCCTGCTCTGCGCGGGCGGCGATCTCAAACCGGAGACCATCATCCGCGCCTATGGGCAGGGCATCTACCCGTGGTTTTCCACCGGCCAGCCAATCTTGTGGTGGACACCTGACCCGCGCATGGTGCTGTATCCGGCGGAATTCAAATGCACCAAATCGCTTGCCAAAACCATGCGGCAAAATAAATTTGAGGTGCGTTTTGATACTGCTTTCCGCGACGTGATCCAAGGCTGCGCCGCGCCCCGCGAGGATGGTGGCGGCACCTGGATAGTGGAAGACATCCAGCACGCCTACACCGCCCTCCACAAACAAGGCCACGCCCACTCCGCCGAGAGTTGGCAGGACGGCAAACTGGTCGGCGGGCTGTACGGTGTGGCCATTGGCAAAGTGTTTTTCGGCGAATCCATGTTCGCACACGCAACCGACGCCTCCAAAGTCGCCTTCGCCACCTTGGTCGAAAAATTGCGCGCGGATGGTTTTTTGTTGATTGACTGCCAGCAACAAACCCAACACCTCGGCCGCTTTGGCGCGCGGCCGGTTTCCAGGGCCGCGTTCATGCAACATTTGGCGGAATGGATAAACTTGGCGGAACAGCCATCCGTTTGGTCACTCCCGACACGCCGCAAATGATCCTGCCATCACCGCCATGTCCAAGTTAAACGACCTGCCCTTCACCAATTTGCAGTTTTATGCCACGGCACCCTACCCGTGCAGCTATTTGCCCGGACGCCTCGCGCGCTCGCAGGTCGCCACCCCCACCTATTTGATCGACACGCCGATCTACGGCAACCTGGTCGCCGCCGGTTTCCGCCGCAGCGGTGCCTTCACCTACCGCCCGTTTTGCGACCATTGCAGTGCCTGTGTGCCGGTGCGCGTGCTGGCGGCCGAATTCATCGCCAACCGCAGCCAGCGTCGCGTCGCCAAAAACCATGACAGCCTGATGAGCCGCGTCACCGAGCTGCGCTTTTCACCCGAACACTACGCCCTCTACCGCCGCTACCAGTCCTCCCGCCACCAAGGCGGCGGCATGGACCACGATTCGCGTGAGCAGTATTCGCATTTCCTGTTGCAGAGCAACGTCAACACCCGCCTGGTCGAATTCCGCGACCGTGGCGTGCTCAAGATGGTGTCGATTGTTGATGAATTGCCCGACGGGCTGTCCTCGGTGTACACCTTCTTTGACCCGGCGGAACCCCACAAAAGCTATGGCACCTTCAGCATCCTCTGGCAAATCAGCGAAGCCCGGCGCCGCAAACTCCACTATGTGTATCTGGGCTACTGGATACGCGAAAGCCGCAAGATGAATTACAAGGCGAATTTCCGGCCGATTGAGGGATTGACGGGGGGAAAGTGGGGGAACATAGAGGAGTGAGATTTATTATGCGAGCCACGCACCGCCGCATCATAAAAGGCGCACAGACTGACCTTGCCTCTTGAGAAGTGCAATCGCTTTTTTGTCGAAAGAAACGAAAGTTTCCCCACCCAGCCAACTGCCCTCATGGGCAATGACACCATCCGCAAAATCGCCATTGGCTTCGAGCACCGCAAGGCCTGCTTCCGCAGCCAGCCTGTTTACTTTCACATTTTCTGCGGCAAGCAGTGCGCGGATGGCAGTGGCCGCATCGGAGGGCTGGAAACCATAGACTCTCAGCAGCACCCAGACAAATTCGCACAGACATGGCAATGCCACCGCGATCAATTTTGCATCGCTCAAGACCTTGGTGGCAAGACGGGCTTGCGCGGGATCATCCTGCACCACCGCACGAATCAATACGTTGGTGTCAACAGTGACTTTCAATTTTTATCCGCCCAGCCCTGTGCACTGGCCGCGTTGATTTCTTCAATGGTGGCGATTTTTTTTGTCCGGTTTGCGAGCAACCCGACGAATTCGCCGATCTTGCCGTCAGACCTGGCGGCCTTGAGGATGCCTCGGCCATCAGGCAACAAATCCAGCTCGATATTTTCGCCGGGCTTGATGCCAAGGTGTTGCAACACATTTTTTCTGAATGTCACTTGCCCCCTTGCGGTTACGGTCAGAGTTGTCATTGTTGCCTTCCTTTTCCTGAATGAGACATGATGGTAATGCAAAATTGCCTTACCGTCAATTTTTGGCCGCCTGCTTCTCACACTACCCAGAACTGGTTTTTGCGCGTGATGGAGTCAATATAGTTGGGCACCCAGCACGGCAGGCTAAAATCCCCCAGCGCCTTCGCCTATCCGTTCAACTGTTTATCCATCTGCCGTGTCATTGCCCACCGCCCTCTATCCCCTCGCCCGCCACGCGCTGTTCCAGCTCGATCCCGAAGTCGCGCATGATCTTGTCCTTGGCAGCCTGAAAAAATTCGAAAGTCTACATCTGGCAAGCGTTTTCAGCCAAAAAGTGCTGAAACCGCGCACCCTGCTTGGACTTTCATTTGACAATGCTGTTGGCCTGGCGGCAGGGCTGGATAAAAACGGCGCGTATATTGATGCCCTCGCCGCCATGGGTTTTGGTTATATCGAAGTCGGCACCGTCACGCCCCGGCCGCAGCCGGGCAATCCAAAACCGCGCCTGTTTCGTTTGCCGGAACACGAGGCGCTGATCAACCGGCTGGGTTTCAACAACGGCGGGCTGGACAATTTTTTGACTAACGTGCGGCGCGCGAAATACCGTGGCGTGCTCGGCCTCAACATCGGCAAAAATTTTGACACGCCGATTGAGAGCGCGGTTGACGATTACCTCACCTGCCTGCGCGGCGTGTACCCGCACGCAAGTTATGTGACGGTGAATATCTCCTCCCCCAACACCAAAGGGCTGCGCGATTTGCAGTCGGCGGCGGCGCTGGAGAAATTGCTCTCGGCGCTGAAGGCGGAGCAAACCAAACTTGCCAAACAACACAAAAAATCCGTGCCGCTGCTGCTGAAAATCGCCCCTGACCTGGATGGCGCGGAAATCAAAAACATCGCCGCGCTGTTGTTGCAATACGCTTTTGAAGGCGCCATTGCCACCAACACCACCCTCGCGCGTGATGCGGTGGCGGGACATCGTTTGGCGGGCGAAGCCGGCGGACTGTCGGGACGCCCGCTGTTTTCGCCTTCCACCGACGTGCTGCGCCAAATGGTGAAAGCCCTCAAGGGCAACATCCCGGTGATCGGGGTCGGCGGCATTTTGTCGGCGGCGGATGCCAAACAAAAAATGGCTGCGGGCGCGTCACTGGTGCAGTTGTACACCGGCTTTATTTACCAAGGACCCGCGCTGATTGCCGAATGTGCCGAGGCCATCGGTTGATGCTCATTTAATGTCCACACTCGCCGCAAAAATCGACGCGCTGCTGCCACAAACCCAATGCACAAAATGCGGCTACCAAGGTTGCCTGCCGTATGCCGAGGCCATCGCCAATGAAAACGCGCCGATCAACCGCTGCCCGCCGGGCGGGGAGGCGGGCATTGCCAAGCTCGCCACGCTGCTGCAGCGCCCGCTATTGCCGCTCGACACCACCTGCGGCGCGCACCTGCCGCATCGCGTGGCGGTGATTGACGAAGCCCAATGCATCGGCTGCGCCAAATGCCTGAAGCCCTGCCCGACCGATGCCATTGTCGGCGCCAACAAATTCATGCACACGGTGCTGCCGCAATTTTGCACCGCGTGTGAATTGTGCATTCCGGCGTGTCCGGTCGATTGCATCCGCATGGTTGATGACTCCAATTTCCCCGCAATGTTCGCGGCCGATTTGGCGCGGTCGCGTTTTGAATTCCACAATTTTCGCCTGCAACGCGATGCCGATGAGCGCACCGCCATGCTGAATGAAAAAGAACGCCAGGCACACGGGAGCCAGCATGGCTGAGGCGCGCTTGATGAAGCCTGCGCAGCGCCATGAATTTTTCCGCCGCATGCGGGAAATCAATCCGCATCCAAAATCAGACTTGCAATACCACAGCACGTTTGAATTATTGGTCGCGGTGATCTTGTCGGCGCAGGCCACCGACAAAGGCGTCAACCTCGCCACCGCAAAACTTTTTGCCAAGGCCAACACGCCCAAAAAAATTCTCGCGCTCGGCGAGGAAAAACTCATCGCCTATATCCAAACCATCGGCCTGTTTCGCAACAAGGCAAAAAATGTCATCGCCACCTGCAAGGCATTGGTCGATCACCACGCAGGAGAGGTGCCGGGCAGGCGCGAGGCACTCGAAGCGCTGCCGGGTGTCGGCCGCAAAACCGCCAACGTGGTGCTCAATGTCGCCTTTGGCGAGCCGACCATGGCGGTGGACACACACATCTTTCGCATCAGTAATCGCATGGGCATGGCACCCGGCAAGGACGTGCTGGCGGTGGAACAAAAACTGTTGAAAGTGGTGCCAGCGGAATTCATGTCCCACGCGCACCACTGGCTGATATTGCATGGCCGCTACACCTGTGTGGCACGCTCACCCAAATGCGGCAAATGCGCGGTGTTTGACCTGTGCGGCTACCGCAAAAAATTGGACTTTGTCGCGTGACGCAGGCGACCCATGTTTAACCCCAGCCGCGACCAGGCGCGTGACTTTTTTTTCGATGCCTGGCGCAAATACCGCACAGGCGACCCCAACCATCCCCTGAGCGCGCTGGAAGCCGCTGCGGTGGAACTCATCGCCGCCCACCCGGAGTACCATCCCATCCTCGACAACCGCGACCAATTTGTTGACCGCGATTACCTGCCAGAAGCCGGTGAAACCAACCCGTTTTTGCATCTGGCCATGCACTTGTCGATTCGGGAGCAGGTGTCGATCGACCAGCCGCCGGGCGTGCGTGCCGAGCACCGGCGTTTAAGTAAAAAAATGGGCACGGCACTCGAAGCCGAACACGCGATGATGGATTGCCTGGGGGAGATGATCTGGCATGCGCAGCGGCAACGGACGGCCCCGGATGCGGCGGTTTATTTTTCTTGTTTGCGGACGAAATAGTACAGAGTAGACATAAGCTTCTTCCGTCCTTAAACTGTAATGCAAGTAGCGAATGCGCTCGCGTAACTGATCCAGAATGCGTACAGATTGCAAGGGAGGCAGGTGTTTTTTTAGCGCTTTTGTTAAGGCTGTACATTAATACAGTAAATTGATCAAAGCCGTTTGCTGTCAAGGGTTTCAAGGTAGCTGGTTCCGGGACGTTAGACACCAACCGGGATGTTAGACGGCGTTTTGGTGTCTAAAACTAGGCAGATGACAAAACGGAGGCTCCTATGAAGATCAAACTCGCGAGCGATCTTGCTGAGCAGAAAGAACGCTCCATGCAGATCCTCACCCGCTTATCAGCTTGCACCGCGCTTGCGGTATCCCTTTTGGGGTGTGCCATTACCATTGAGCAAGGCGGCGGAGATTTAGTTACGACTGACCAGTTCGTACCGCATGTGTCTACGCTGCCTGCAATCGCGGGGCAGAAGGTCGGCCTGTTCGTGCGCCAGAAGGCGGCCGCGGGCATCGCCCAGGGGCAGCGCGACATGACAGGCCGCGTCGTGCTCTTCGTTCACGGCGCGACCGTGCCCGGGGTTCCCGACTACGACCTCGACCACCGGACTTACAACTGGATGGCCTTTCTTGCGCGGGCCGGCTTCAATGTCTACACGATGGATTTGAGCGGCTATGGCGGATCGCCGCGTCCTATGATGGACGACCCGTGCAACGCGAACCCGAAGCAGCAGTCGTTGCTACAAGGTCGGCCGTTGAAAACGGCGTGCGCCCCCAACTACCCGTACGAGTTCAGCACGATACGCGACGACTGGGCCGAAATGGACACCGTGGTCGATCACCTGCGGAAATCGAATCGGGTGGAACGCATCCATATCATCGGCTGGTCCGCGGGCGGCCCACGTGTCGGCGGCTATGCGGCGCAGCATCCTGCGAAGATAGACCGCATGATGCTGTACGCCCCAAGCCCCACGCGCGTCGGGCCGATTCCGGACCGTCCCGCCGACGGCTTCCCACTCACGCTGCAAACGAGGGAAGACTTCGAGAAGCGCTGGGATCCAGAGGTGCGTTGTGCCGGGCAGTTGGAGCCCGGCGTGCGCGACGTGGTATGGAGAACCATCATGGAATGGGATCGCGTGGGTGCATCGTGGCATTCCAGTGAGGGCGTGATGCGGGGACGCAACGCGACGCGGTTCGGCTGGACACAGGATCTCGCGTCCAAAGTGGTTGCGCCTACCCTGGTGATGGTCGGTGAATTTGACCGGCTGTCGGAGCGGCGCACTGTCTACGAGCAGATTGGTTCAAAAGACAAAGTCTTCGTCAGCGTCTCGTGCGCATCACACTTTATGGTGTGGGAAAAGCAGCACCGCGCTCTGCAGGACGCTTCGCTGGAGTGGTTGCGCGATGGGCGCTTGCAAGGCTTCACACACGGTGAAATGCGCGTCGATCCCGACGGCCGTTTTGTCAGGAAATAGCGCAGGCGCCCCAAGCACTGCCCCATATATCAGCCTATGCTGCCTAACGAATAGGTTAGATCGTGCGAGCGAAGCGATGCCACGATCTGAACCGTTTGTTGGACGAGCCCGGTCGATACG
>JANPNJ010000448.1:0-3208 GCA_031427395.1 Burkholderiales bacterium | reverse complement strand
CAAGTCGGCTTGTGCCTTCAGCGCCGCCACCACTTTGGGATGCGTGTGGCCGACAGACGAGACCGCAATGCCACCGGCAAAATCGATGTACTCGCGCCCGGCCTGATCCCACACCCTGGAGCCGTGGCCGCGCACCGGAATGAATTCAGCGGGCGCGTAATTGGGCACCATCACGTCGTCAAATTGGCTGCGGGTGATGGGTGGGGTGGCGTGGGCGGTCATGGGGATCCTTGTTGTTTCTTTGCTAAGGAAGGTCTGATCAAGTTACAAGCAGTTGTCATACCGGATCAAGCCGGTATCCAGAGTCATTGAAAATCAATACGTTATATACCGCTGGATACCGGCTTTCGCCAGAAAGACAACTTGTTCAGAGTGTCCCTAAATGTGATTCTGATATTGTCGCGCACAAAGATTTTGATATTTTACCGGACGCTCATCAGACTTCATGCTACCTTGCCGCCTCGTTTGGCATTATGTTTGACGGCAGATGGGGCAAAGTAGCGCACCCCAGGCAAGCCCTTGAAATCTTCATCCTGCGTCAAGACCAGCGCGCCAAACCGCTGCGCGGTGGCATAGATCAAACTGTCGGCCATCGGCATGGGATAACGTGCGGCATCCAGCACCAGTGATGCGTCAATTTGCACCACCTTACCTGAATGCATGACCCCAGCTATCTGCAACGCCGCCTGCTCGCCGCGCTCGCGCAACACTTTTTTGAATACTTCGTAAAGCACGATTACTGGCACAATCAGATGTTTGCTGTCTTCGATGGCACCGGAAAATTGGGAAGCGTGTTCGCCGCCGGTGAAATAGGACAGCCATGCGGATGAATCGACGACATTGAGCGTCGGTATTTTTATTGTCTTTGGCATTTTCCTAGACGCGGTCGGATTCGCGCGCAATGGCGGTGTCCATTCCTGCCAGTGCGCCGCGCAGGGATTTTGCATCACGCACCCGGATCAATTCGACACGATTGCCGAAGTGCAGCACGCGCATTTTCTCGCCGGGCAAAAGTTGTAGCGCCTCGCGCACTTGCTGCGGGATGACGACCTGGAATTTGGGTGAAATGGTGACGGTGTGCATGGCGGCTCCTAACTTGTCCAGATGACAGTATCGATCAAATGATCGTCATACGCAAGTAGCATCGATAAATTTGCCGGATTGTCACCCGCTGACGCTTCGAAGGCGGACTAATTACTTCAAATTTCCCGACAAAAACTGCCTGAGCCGCTCGCTCCTCGGCTCACTCAGCACCACGCGCGGGTCACCCTCCTCCTCGATGCAGCCCTGGTGCAGAAATATCACCCTGTCCGACACTTCGCGCGCGAACGCCATCTCGTGCGTCACCACAATCATGGTGCGGCCCTCTGCGGCGAGGTCACGCATCACTTTCAACACTTCGCCGACCAGCTCAGGATCGAGCGCGGAGGTGGGCTCGTCAAACAACATGACGGCGGGCTCCATTGCCAGCGCACGCGCGATCGCCACGCGCTGCTGCTCGCCACCCGACAAATGCGCCGGGTAAAAATCCCGCCGCTGCCACACCCCGACACGCTGCAAATATTGTTCGGCGCGCGCCAAGGCCTCGGCCTTCGACAAACCCAATACCTGCATCGGCGCCTCGACGACATTTTCGGTGACGGTCATGTGCGCCCAGAGATTGAAATTCTGGAACACCATCGCCAGCCGTGCGCGAAATGTCGCCAGTGCCCGCGCATCGGTTGCGGCCATTGTGCCGTCCTTGCCGCGTTTCAACGCCAGCGTCTCACCATTGAGTTTGATGCTGCCCTCATGCGGCTGCTCCAGCAGATTCATGCAGCGCAGCCAGGTGCTTTTGCCGGAGCCGGAGGAACCAATGATGCTGATGACGTCGCCCGCGTTGGCCGACAGCGACACACCCTTCAGCACCTCGTGGTCGCCGAAACGCTTGACGATGTTCTCGACTTGCAGCATGGGAGTGTTGTTCGCCGTGTTCATAACCTATTCACTCAACAAATTGCCGGTGCGAAATGCCACTTTTCCGGCAATTTTGCACACGCCCATTCCCGCGTGGACAAAGCGGCGGATTTCGCGCGCGTACAACATGCCGTTGGTGGTGGCTTTCAGCGGCGTGATGATGCCGCTGATTGGGTTGGTGACGTCAGCGACCACATCGCCCGCCTTGACCTTGTCACCCGGCTCACACAAAAACGCCAACACACCCGACACCGGCGCATGAATGGTTTCGGAGCCGGCCAGCGGCGTGGCCTCGGCGATGAGTTTTGGCATCGCCGGTGCTTTGCCGGCGATCATGCCTTGCGACATCAGGTAATGGATGATGGCCGCGCTGTCTTTTTTGGCTTGTGTGTGTGACACATCAACATGGCCGCGCAACTCCACCGTCACCGCCACACATCCCAATGGAATCGGGTGCTTGGGAAATCGTTCCCGGAGCAGCCACCAGGTGCGCGAGCATGCTTCATCAAACGGAAATTCGCCCGAGCTGGTTTCCAACAACGTGGCCACCGCCCCCATGTAGCGTGCCAGCGGCTTGACCTGGCTCCACAGCGGCGTGCCGGTGTACAAATGCAGCAACGCCTCGCTGTCACAATGCAAATCGAGCACGATGTCGGCATCCGCTGCCAAGGTGAACAATGTCTGGCGCAGGCTGGTCAATTCTGTTTTCGGTTGCAGGGTGTGGATGGACTCAACCAGCGCGCGCCGGATCAAGCGCGCGTTTTTGTTTTCGTCCTTGCCCAGCGCACCGGCCACACGGCTGGCGACGGCATCGACCACATCGGGATAGTGGCGGTTGAAATTTTCTGCTGACAACATTTCAAAACGCCCGAGGTGCGAATGACTGAGCCACTGCGCGAGCCCAACCGGATTGGCCACCGGCACCACCACCACTGCGCATTTCAGCTTGCCACCTTCTTCCAGTTTCGCCAGCATTTCGCGCAGATGGTGCGCGACCATCAGGCCGGGTGCCTCGTCGGCGTGGAGAGCCGCCTGCACATACACTTTGCGTGCCGAGTTGGCTGGACCGTAGTGAAAGCTCACCACCTCGCGTTGGGTGCCGATGGCGGGTGACAGCAGGGGGTGGGTTTTGGTTTGCATGGGAGCGGCGAGTCGGGCGGCATGTTGCTAAAGTAGCGCGCGAAATTCCTCTATGGAAAGTCCTGCGTCACGCACGATCCCGCCGAGCGCAAACGCATTGCGCATTGACAGG
>JANPNJ010000447.1:0-5107 GCA_031427395.1 Burkholderiales bacterium | reverse complement strand
GAGGCAAAGTGCGGCGGCGTCCGCCGTGACGTTGGGACGCGACTCGTAAATCATGCCGATGACGCCCAGCGGCACGCGCATTTTGCCGAGATCGATGCCGCTTGGCCGATGGGTTAATTCGCTGATGGCACCAATGGGGTCGGGTAGCAACGCGACCTGGCGCACGCCCTCGGCCATGGCATCCACGCTGGCCATTGTGAGTGTCAGGCGATCCACAAACGCCGCATCTTGTCCCGCAGACCGGGCGCGTGCCACATCGAGGGCATTGGCGGCGAGAATGGCCGACATTGCGGCCATGATGGCATCGGCGGCGGCTGTGAGTGCGTGATTTTTTTCAGCGGTGGAGGCGCAGGCAAGCCGCCGTGCCGCCGCCTTGGCGTTGACACCGACAGCACGCATATAGCCAACAACATCATCGGTTGCGTGCGTGGCGGCTGGGCTGGAAAAATGATTCATGACGATTTTGAAACCGCCGATGGACGCCGATATACGCCGATACAGTCAAAATCAAATGCCTTGTTTTCGCTTTTGATTTTATCGGCGTATATCGGCGTCCATCGGCGGTTCCAAAATCGTCATGAATCATTTTTCCAACCCAGCCGCCTCGCACGCAACCGATGATGTTGTTGACTATATGCGTGCTGTCGGTGTCAACGCCAAGGCGGCGGCACGGCGGCTTGCGCGCGCCTCCACCGCTGAAAAAAATCATGCGCTGGCTGCCGCCGCCGATGCCATCAAGGCCGCCGCGCCGGCCATTCTTGCGGCCAATGCCCTCGATGTGGCGCGCGCCCGGTCAGCGGGGCAGGATGCGGCGTTTGTGGATCGCCTGACGCTCTCAGCCGACAGCGTGAATGCCATGGCCGAGGGCGTGCGCCAGGTCGCATTGCTGCCCGACCCCATCGGGGCGATGACCGAATTGACCCATCGGCCAAGCGGCATCGACCTCGGCAAAATGCGTGTGCCGCTGGGCGTGGTCGGCATGATTTACGAGTCGCGTCCCAACGTCACGGCGGACGCCGCCGCACTTTGCCTCAAAAGCGGCAATGCCTGTATTTTGCGCGGCGGCTCCGAGGCCATCGCCTCCAATGGCGCGATTCACGCGGCCATGATCAAAGGCCTCGTGGCGGCGGGACTGCCCGACACCGCCATGCAGTTGGTGGCCACCACCGACCGGGCGGCGGTCGGCGAAATGCTCAAAATGCGCGGGGTGATCGATGTGCTGATTCCGCGCGGCGGCAAGAGCCTCACCGCGCGCATCGCCAATGACGCCCTGGTGCCGGTGATCAAACACCTCGACGGCGTGTGTCATGTGTATGTCGATGCAGCGGCCGATCTCGACATGGCGGTCGCCATCGCCGACAACGCCAAAACTCAACGCTTTGCGCCATGCAACACTATGGAAACGCTGCTGGTGGATGGCGCGGTCGCCGCCGATTTTTTGCCTCGTATTGCCGCCATTTATGCGGCAAAAAATATCGAGATGCGGGTGTGCCCAGCAAGCAAAAAAATCCTCGCGGCCGCCGGCTTCGCCACGCTGGATGCCACAGAGGCCGATTGGCTGACCGAATATCTCGCCCCCATCATCGCTATTCGTGTGGTCGATGGGCTTGAAGCCGCGATGGATCACATCAGCCACTACGGCTCGGCGCACACCGACGCCATCATCACCGCAAACAAAAGCCATGCGGAGCGCTTTTTGCGTGAAGTTGATTCGGCCACCGTCATGGTCAATGCCTCGACCCGCTTCGCCGACGGCTTTGAATTCGGCCTGGGCGCGGAAATCGGCATCTCCACCGACAAATTGCACGCGCGCGGACCCGTCGGCCTTGAAGGGCTCACCTCGCAAAAATGGGTGGTGTACGGCCATGGCGAAATCAGGGTTTAGATTTGCCAAATATGGTTAACCGCCGGGGAACGCCGATGAACGCCGATAAAAGCGCCAGAAAAATCAGGCAAGCCAGTCAGATAAAGAAACATTCTTGTTTTTATCGGCGTTTATCGGCGTCCATCGGCGGTTCAAAATCCCTTCTATTTTCATGAGCAAAATCCTGCTTTTCGGCGGCACTTTTGATCCGGTACACAACGGGCATGTCGCCCTGCTTGAGTGCGCCATCGAGGCCATCCGTCCGGACAAGGTTGGGGTGATTCCGGTCGGCAATCCCTGGCAAAGGGGGCGCCTGCCGTTTGCCCCGGGTGCCAGCCGATGTGCCATGCTGAGGCTGGCGTTTCCCCATGCCACCATCGACGAGCGCGAGCTACGCCGCGAAGGCCCGACCTACACGGTTGATACCTTGCGCGCCATAGCGGTTGCGCACCCCAAGACCAGCCTCATCTGGCTGCTGGGCACGGACAGTTTTGCCAGACTCGACAGCTGGCACGAAGCGGGCGCATTGGCGGGGTTGGCCAGTTTCGCGGTGGTGCGCCGCGCGGCCGAGGCAGTGGTGGTGCCAACAGGCAATTTTCAATATCAAGTGGTGGACTGCGCGCCACCAGCGGTATCATCGACTGGCATCCGCGAACTCAGGCGGCGCGGCGTATCCATTCGTGAATTGGTGCCTGCCGCCGTTTGCGACTATATTCAGCAACATCAGCTCTACGCCGGTTTATAACGCGACCTGCCCAACCTCTAAAGGAGAACCATCCTGTCCACCTCATCCAAAACCCAACACCTGCTCGATGTCATCATCGATGCGCTCGAAGACATCAAAGCCAAGGACATCCGGGCACTCGACGTGGCAAAAATCACTTCGGTATCCGATTTTCTGGTCATCGCCAGCGGTGACTCCTCACGCCAGACCAAGGCGCTGGCAGGCAATGTGATGGACAAGGTCAGGGAGGCGGGATTGGGTGTGTACGGCACCGAAGGCGGCGCGACGGGCGAGTGGGTGCTGGTGGATTGCGGCGATGTGGTGGTTCACATCATGCAGCCGGCAATACGTGAATATTACAAACTCGAAGAATTGTATCTGGATGGCAAATTGGTCTTCCCGCGCCCCAAGCCGGTAAAGAAGGCAAAAGTCGTGGCGACTAAGGTGGTGAAAAAAGTGGTGAAAAAAGTGGTGAAAAAAGTTGTGGCCAAAAAGCCGGCGGCAAAGAAAATCACGGCCAGGAAAACCGGCGGGAAAAAAGTTGCCACCAAAGTGAAAAAAGCAGCGGCCAAGCCAGTGGCAAAGGTGGCGAAGGTTGCCAAGCCGTTGGTGGCGAAAAAACCAGTCGCCAAAAAAGTTGCGGTAAAAAAAGTCGCGGCGAAAAAACCCGCCGCAAAGAAACCCGCCGCAAAGAAACCAGCGGCGAAGAAACCCGCAGCGAAGAAACCCGTAGCGAAAAAGCCCGCGCTGAAAAAAGCATCAAAAAAACCGCCACGCCAATCCACCTCCAAACCATAACGCGTGTGGACGTTGTCAATAAAATTCGTAAAGTCGCGTATTGACGGCCATTTTCGGATTGTTTTGCTTGAAACGCCGCCTCCTGATTGGACTTTGTCTTCTTATTCAAGCCGATTGATGGTCGGCGCGTGAAGATCCATATCATCGCCCTTGGCCACAAAATGCCGGCTTGGATCAATGCCGGCGTGGCCGAATACACCAAGCGCATGCCGCCCGAGGCGCGCTGTGAATGGATTGAGCTGAAACCAGAGCAGCGCGCCAGCCGCGACAGCGGGCGTGTGCTGGCGTTGGAGGCGCAAAAGATCGAAGCGGCCATGCCCAAACACGCCTTGCGCATTGTCTGTGACGAGCGTGGCAAAACGCTGACCACCCCACTCCTGGCCCAATGGATGGGGGAGTGGATGGCCGAGGGCGTCAGCCCCTGTTTTATCATCGGCAGCGCCGACGGCCTGTCCCCGGAAATCAAGGCGGGTGCCGCACACCGTGTTGCCCTGTCGGGCTGTGTGCTGCCGCACGGCCTGGTGCGGGTCATTCTCGCCGAACAACTCTACCGCGCCTGGTCAATGCGGCATAATCACCCCTATCATCGTGAATAAACGCAAGACGGCATCACCTGATGATTGCCGTCTGCGCCGGAAAGTGACCTGACCATGCAGCCTGTCCCAAACATTGTTTACCTGGCCTCCAAGAGCCCGCGCCGCCGCGATTTGTTGAAACAAATCGGCGTGCAATACGAATTGTTGCTGATCCGCGAGGCCGCGCCGCGCGTGGACGTGGATGAAGCGCCGCGCCAGGATGAAACCCCGCACGCTTATGTTGAGCGCATTGTGAAACTAAAAACCGAAACCGCGCTGCGGGTGATGCGCGAACGCAAACTCACCGTCCGGCCGATTCTGACCGCCGACACCACCGTCTCCGTTGATGACACGATTCTGGGCAAGCCCGCCTCAACCGATGATGCCGCCGCCATGCTGCGCCGCCTGTCCGGCCAAACCCATCAGGTGTTGACTGCGGTCATGGTGACATCCGATGCCGGACAATTCAAAACCCTGACCACCAGCTTTGTCACCTTCGCCAGCTTGAGTGACAACGACATCCGCCGCTATGTGGATACGGGCGAGTCGATGGACAAAGCCGGCGCCTATGCCGTGCAGGGCCGCGCCGCCAAATTCATCGCCAAACTTTCCGGCAGTTATTCCGGCGTGGTCGGCCTGCCGCTGTATGAAACCGCCGGGCTGCTGAAGCAGGCCGGTTTGCAAATTTGAATTGGGAAAAAGGCTGGAACCGCCGATGAGCGCCGATGAGCGCCGATACAGTAAAAATCAAATGCCTTGTTTTCGCTTTTGATCTTATCGGCGTTCATCCGCGTCCATCGGCGGTTCCAAAAACGTCATGAACGAACAAATTCTGATCAACGTCACCCCGCAGGAAACCCGCGTGGCCATCATGGAGCACGGCACGGTGCAGGAGCTGCACGTCGAGCGCGCCTCCAACCGCGGGCTGGTGGGCAACATTTACCTGGGACGGGTCGGGCGGGTGTTGCCGGGCATGCAATCGGCCTTTATTGAAATCGGCCTGGGGCGCGCGGCGTTTTTGCATGTCGCCGACATTTGGGCCGGGCAAAAAAGTGTTGAGAACGGCAACGGCGAAAAAGCAGCCGAACAAAAACCCATCGAGAAATTGTTGCAGGAAGGCCAGACCATCGTGGTGCAGGTCATCAA
>JANPNJ010000446.1:0-8000 GCA_031427395.1 Burkholderiales bacterium | reverse complement strand
CCAATCCCGTCCAGCGAAAACGCAGGCCGCGCGGCAACAACAACAGCAACACGCCCATCATTGCCAACACAACAGTCCAGGCGGGCGGTGCGTGCGATTGCCACACCGCGTGGGGCAACTGCACCAGCCAATTCAGCAATGCGTAAATGCCGCTCATCACCCAGTGGGCAAAGTGCAGAAAAACATCAAAAGGCAAGATGGCACCCAGCAATGTCACCGGCACCACCACCCAGCTCACCACCGGGATCGCAATCGCATTGGCTACAGGTGAGATGACGGACACCTCCTGAAACAAGGCCAGCGTCATCGGCAACAAGCCGAGTGTGACGGCGATCTGCGTTTTCACCGCCGTCGACCACAGGCTCATTTTGCCGGGGCGATGGGCGGTCACATAAAAAATCATCGCCACCGCGCCGAACGACAGCCAGAATCCCGGTGCCAGCACACACCACGGGTCAAGCAACACCACCGCAAACAATGCCAGCGCGAGTATGCGCGAAGCAGAGATGCCGCGACCAATAAAAAGTGCGGCCGCCACCACCAGCAACATGAAAAACGTGCGCTGGGTCGGCACCGAAAAGCCGGCGATCAATGAATACGCCAACGCGGTACATGCCCCCGCCAGCGCCGCCACCCGCTGCGCAGGAATTCGCGCCGCCAGCCGCGGCAGCCGTGCCCACGCCGCAAAGGCCAGCCAATACAGGAGAGATGCCACCATGGTGATGTGCAGCCCGGAAATGGACATGAGATGACCGGTGCCGCTGCGCCAGAATGTTTTCCACTGCGCCGCCGGGATGGCGTTTTGCTCGCCGATGGCCAGCGCCACCAGCACGCCGGCGTAAGGTTGGTCTTTGAGCGCGGCAACCATGCGGGTGCGGATGTCCATGCGCAATTGGTCAATGCTGTACATCAGACCGCTGGCGGCTGCCGGCAATTTTTCGTTCACGCCTTTGTGGCGGATATAACCGGTTGCGCGGATATTGCGCTCCAGCGCCCACGCCTCAAAATCAAATCCGTGTGGATTGGCCGTGCCATGCGGCCGCCGCAGCCGCACGGTCATCTGCCAGCGCTCGCCCGGCGACAGCACCGGCGGCGGCGTGGTTTCGCCGGTTTTTCGGTTGGTCTCGCTGTACCATGTGAGCGAAATGTTTTCCGGCACGGTGGCATCGGCGGTGATGACTTTTTCAATCGTCATCATGAAACGTGTGCCGCGTTCGGTGAGGGTCGGCAAGCTGCTGACAGCACCGATCAAGTCAATGTCACGGTTTTCCCAGGCGCGCGGCAATTCGGCTTTGATGCGTGTTTCAGCGCGGTGTTGCGCGTAACCTGTGCCAAGCGCGATGCCCGCCGTGAGCCAACTCCCGGCGATGACTGCCGCGACCCGCCATCTCTGCGGATTTTTTTCCTGCCAGTGCATGCACAGCAGCGCCACTGCCGTCAAACCCAGCGAGGCCGTGACGAGCCACCATGCCGGTGTCAGCGGCAGTTGTGTGCGCGTTTGCAGAAAAAGTGAGCCAAGAATGAGGCCTAAGACAAAAATGCGCACAGAATTTCACTTGGCAAACGATGGATGGAAGGAAATGGCCGGCTCACAGGCGACGCCTTGAATACACGCCAACACCACAACGTCACCACCCGCGTTTTGGCTGACAGCCTATGTGATAGTGTGGCTAATTGTTTTTCCTTACTCATGCATGTCATCCATGAAACGCTTCCTGCGCGACAAACTGCCAAAACCGGATACCATCCTCGCCAACAAATACCTGGCGTGGCTTGCGCCGTGGCTTGGGCATCCGCGCCTGTGGCATATGCACCGCCACAGTGTCGCGCTGGGCGTGGCCATCGGCATCATCACCGGCCTGTTGCCCGGCCCCGTGCAAATTTTGCTGGCGATACTGGTGGCCATACCGTGTCGCGCCAATGTGCTGGCCGCCGCTGCCGCCACTTTCTACACCAATCCGTTTACCTTTATTCCGCTGTATATGTTGGCGTATTCGATTGGCACGATGGTCACGGGTGAGTCGATGGCGTCACTGACACCCCCCGACCTGGCGTTCTCGTGGCTGGCGCCGTGGCAGGTGATTCCCAATTTGTTTGCCTGGTTTGCCGAACTCGGCCACACGCTGGTGATCGGCCTGGCCATTCAGGCCAGCGTGCTGGCGCTCATCGGCTATGCTGCGACCATGCTGATTTGGCGCATGGTGGTGGGCAAAATGTGGCGCACCCGCCACCAGCGCAAACGCTGGTGATTTTTATTTCATAACAAACCAAACACCATGACCCCCGAGTACTGGCAGGAAGCCTGCACGCATTTATCCAAACGCTGCTTGGTCATGAAAAAACTCATCAAGCAATACCCGGAGGCCACGCTGCGCACGCGTGGCAATGCTTTTTCCACCCTCGCCCGCGCCATTGTCGGCCAGCAGATTTCCATCAAGGCCGCGCAATCAGTATGGGATCGGGTGGTGATCGCCGCTGGTGACATCAATCCACCGCGAATGTTGGAAATGAGCGTGGAACAAATGCGTGCCTGCGGCTTGTCCGGCAGCAAGGTGGTGTACCTCAAAGACCTCGCCCGCCACTTTGATGAAAAGCTGGTGAACCCGCGCCGCTGGCCGCGCATGACGGACGACGCCATCATCGAGGATCTGGTGCGCATCAAGGGTATTGGCCGCTGGAGCGCGGAAATGTTTTTGATTTTTTATCTGATGCGGCCGAATGTGTTTCCGGTGGCCGACATCGGCCTGATTCGCGGCATCGAAAAACTTTTCCACGACAGTGCGCGGCTCGACAAACACGAGGTGCTGGCCTACACCGCCCGCTGGGCACCGTGGAATACAGTTGCCACCTGGTATATCTGGCGCTCGCTTGATCCGATTCCGGTCGAGTACTGATGGCGGCACTCAAACACGCTGCCTTGTATGCGTGGGTGAAAAAGATCCCGCGCGGCAAGGTCGCCACATACGGCCAATTGGCATTGCTGCTCGGCCTGCCGCGCCATGCCCGCCATGTCGGCTACGCCTTGGCGGCAACACCGGAAAACATCAAGATTCCATGGCATCGGGTGGTCAATGCCCAGGGCCGCATCAGCCTGCGCCGCGCCAACTGGCAAAGCGGGTCGGATGATTTGCAGCGCATTTTGCTGGAAGCCGAGGGGGTGGTGTTTGATGCCACCGGCAAGACTGATTTGAAAATATTCGGATGGCACAACACGCGGCAACCCACGTAAGGTGTTCAGGCGGCACGCCGCCCTTCCAGCACCATGGTTTCAAACGCATTCATCGCTTCATTGCTGATATTGATGCCGTGTTTTTCCAGCCCGCGCAGGTTGGGGTCATGTGATTCTCCGACGGCCACACGCACAATATCCACAAACCCCGCCTGGCTCATGGCCGAGCGCAATGTCGGCTCATCAAACAAAAACTGATGCCCATAGTTGCGGAATTGATTGTTGATCACAAAGATCGGCTCGGCCGGCGTGTCAGGCGGCGCGAAATTTTTTGTCACCCAGGCAATGTATTCGCGCTGCATGCTGCTCAAGTTTTCCGGGGGATGCTTCAGCGCCAACATCTGGTCAAGGTCAGGTGTCGCCAGGCGTATGCGCCCACCCGGTTTGAGAATTCTTGCGCACTCCGCCAGCATTGAACATGCCGCCGGATGGGAAATATGTTCAATCATGTGTTCGCTGAACACATAGTCGAAACTGGCATCCTCGATCGGAAAACGTTGCATCGCATCCAGATAAATGGTGGCACGCCGCAGCTTGGCGACAATATCGGTGGTCAGCCATTCCGGGCTGATGGTCGGACCCGCGCCAATTTGCAATTTGCGTGGCGAATGGTGTTTGATATAGCGCGGAATCACCCAACGCGCTTTGACTTTGAGGGCGAGCGTGTGCAGGCGGCCAAGCTCCATTTCCAGACCGGCGTAGAGGTGCGAATGGCGCAACAATTTCCGCAAATTCATGGCGCGGACCCGGATCGGGCGAAGCTCATTTCAGCGCGCCATCGGTCAACACCAAGGTGCGCTGCATCCTCGCCGCAAGGCTCGCATCATGCGTCACCATCACCAGCGCGGTGCCGATTTTGGCGTTCAACTGCAAAATCAAATCAAACACCTGGTCGGCCGTGCCGCGGTCGAGGTTGCCGGTGGGCTCATCGGCCAGCACGCATGCGGGGCGGGTGACCAGTGCGCGCGCCACGGCCACCCGTTGGCGTTCACCGCCGGACAACTCACCCGGCTTGTGATTGAGCCGGTGTGACAAGCCGACCTCATGGAGCATCTCGGCAGCTTGCTTTCGGGCAGCATCGGTGGAAATGCCGCGCGCACCGGCACCGATCCAGAGCGGCATAGCGACGTTTTCCAGCGCAGAAAATTCGGCCAGTAAATGATGGAATTGATAAACAAAACCCAGCGCCTTGTTGCGCAACGCGCCTTGTGCGTTTGGTGTGAGTTTGTGCATCGGCTCACCCAGCAACGCGACCTCGCCGGCGGTGGGCGCATCCAACCCGCCGAGAATGTGCAGCAGCGTTGATTTGCCCGATCCCGACGCGCCAACAATGGCCACCGTCTCACCTTGCCCAATGGTCAGGTCGATGCCGCGCAACACCGTCACATCCAGGCCGCCCTGTGTGAATGTTTTGGTCAGGCCGCGGCAGGACAGCACATTATTCATAACGCAGTGCCTCAGCCGGGTTGACTTTTGAGGCCTGGTAACTCGGGTAGAGGGTGGCAACAAACGCCAGCACCAGCGCAATGACGGCAGTTACTATCACGTCGGCTGATTTCAGGTCACTCGGCAGCGACGATAAAAAATAAATTTCCGGCGACAACAGCTTGGGCAGTCCCAGCGCGGACTCGGCAAAATTCAGCAACGCACCGATATTGAGCGCCAGCACAATGCCGCCGACCACTCCCAACAGCGTGCCGATCACGCCGACAATGGCACCCTGCACCACAAATATTTTCATGATCATCGCGGGCGGGGCACCGAGCGTGCGCAGGATGGCGATGTCGGGATGTTTGTCGCGCACCACCATCACCAGTGTGGAGACCAGATTAAACGCGGCCACCGCGATAATCAGCGTGAGGATGATGAACATCATGCGTTTTTCGATTTCCACCGCGCGGAAGTAAACCGAATTCTGCGCCGTCCAGTCCTGCACATAACCATCCACTTTGAGGGTGTCCTGCAAACGCCGGGCGATTTTGCGCGCGTCGTTGATGTCGGCAACTTTCACGCGCAGGCCGCTGACGTTGTCATTGAGCCGGAACAAAACCTGCGCATCGCGCAAATGAATCAGCGCCAGATTCAAATCGTATTCGTGGTGGCCGGATGAAAACACCCCCACCACCGTGAAGCTGCGAAAGCGCGGCATCATGCCCGCCGGGGTCATGGACAGTTGCGGTGTGGTCAGTTGCAGCTTCGCGCCGACATTCACGCCGAGTGCTCGCGCCAGCTCGCTGCCCAGCACCATGCCGTATTCGCCTGGCTTTAATTGGCCCAATTCGCCGATGCGCATTTGTTTGCCCATGTCGGACACGGCATTTTCCTGCGCGGGATCAATGCCGCGAATGCCCACGCCGCGAATGCTTTGGCCGATGGCCAGCAAGCCTTGCCCATTGACAAACGGTGCCACGCCGACCACATCGGGCTGTGTTTTGGCAACAGCCAGCGTCTGCTGCCAATTGTCCAGGCCATTTTCAAAACCATTGATCTGGATATGCGACGACACGCCGACCATCTTGGCGCGCACTTCCTTCTGGAAACCATTCATCACCGACATGACGGTGATAAGCGCGGTGATGCCGAGCGCGATGCCAAGCATCGAGGCGAGTGAAATGAACGACACAAAACTGTTGCGTCGGGTTTCACTGTTTTTGGCGCGGGTGTAGCGCAGGCCGATAAAAAGCGGGAGGGATTTCAAGGCGTATTCACACTTTGCACAATTTTTGCACAATTAAAAGTTGTGAGAGTGTGCCATAAAAGGCCGGATAATCCGGATATTGTTTATGCCGCGCCCGCTGATTTTCAACTCCTTTCCCCGGCCACGGGGGAAGGCTGGGATGGGGGCGATGTCCGAGAAAAAGTCACGCTAACCACTGCACAATGCACACCACCCTGCTCATCGCCGATTTATGGCCGCCACCCGGCTTTGCACTGCCCGTGGCCACACCGGCGCTCGACACGCTGCTGTCGAGAAGCCATGTCTCGCAGGCACCCGGTTGCACACTCGAGGAAGCGTTGCTCGCCGAATTTTCCACCAACCAACACGCCCCCATCGCCGCCCTCACCCGTCTTGCGGACAGTGATGACCAATCCACCTCCACTTGGCTGCGCGCCGACCCGGTGCATTTTGCCGTGAGCCGCGACAACATCCAGCTTTTTGACAGCCATGTGGTCAATCCCACCAATGACGAAATGGCGGCGATTGCGGCCACACTCAAGCAACATTTTGCCGATGTTGGCATCGAGGTCGCCTTTCCCGACGCGGCACGCGGCTATATCGCAATCAACGCCAACGACCTGCCGCAGACCACCCCGCTATGGGCGATGGACAATGCCAGCGTGTTTGAAAACCTGCCACAACTCACCACCAAAACCCGCACCAACTGGCGCGCCATCAGCAATGAAATCCAGATGCTGTTGCACGATCATCCCGTCAACGAGGCACGCCAGGCAGCGGGGGCGTTGCCCATCAACGGCCTGTGGCTGTGGGGCGGCGGCAGCCTTGACGATTTTTCCGGCCAATGCCGTTACGACCATGTTGTCGCCCGCCTTGCATTGGCACGCGGCCTGGCAATAGCCACACACTGCCCGCAATCAACCCTGCCCGCGGCATTCACAGTCAGGGCATCCAACACGCTGGTGGTGCTGCACACCGCCACCCGCGAAATCCGCGCCCAATCACGCGAAACCTGGCCCGATGCGGTGGCCGCCATTGACCGCGACTGGATCGCCCCCGCCACCAAAGCACTCGATGGCGGGCAGATTAAAACACTCACCATCATCGTTGCCAATGAAGCCAACTCCATCACGCTCGATGTCCGTGCCAACGGGTTGGGCACGCGACTGCAAAATCTGTTCCGCAAAAAACGCACCCTGCGGGACTTTGCGTAATGCCTGACATCACCACCCGCCTGGTCAACGACGATGCCCGCGCCGGTTTGGTGGCACAGGGCGTTGACATTAGGATGGCAAAACTCTATGCGGGGCGCGGTGTTTCAGGCATTTTTGACCTGAACACCAAGCTGGATACGCTTCTTGCTCCCAGTCTCCTGCTGCATATTGAGCAGGCCGCGACATATCTGGCTGACGCCATTGCCGCCAAAAAACGCCTGCTGATTGTCGCCGACTACGACGCCGACGGTGCCACCGCCTGTGCACTTGGCATGCGGGCGCTGTCGATGATGGGAGGCCAAGTCGATTTCATTGTGCCCAATCGTTTCACACTCGGCTACGGCCTCACCCCCGAAGTGGTGGAGCTGGCCGCCGACCACGCGACGGGTAAGCCGGATGTGATCATCACTGTCGATAACGGCATCGCCAGTGTCGATGGCGTGGCAGCCGCGAATCGCCTCGGCATGGCAGTGGTGGTGACCGACCATCATTTGCCGGGGCAGGCATTGCCGGATGCGGCGGTGATTGTCAATCCGAACCAGCCGGGCGACACCTTCCCGTCGAAATCCCTGGCCGGAGTGGGTGTGATGTTTTATACGATGCTGGCTTTGCGCGCGGAGTTACGCAAACGCGGAGCCTTTTCTCATACCAGTGAGCCCAACCTCGCCGCGCTGCTCGATCTGGTTGCACTCGGCACCGTGGCCGACGTGGTGAAGCTCGAACACAACAATCGTATTTTGGTGGAGCAAGGCCTGCAACGCATCCGCGCCGGGCGGGCTTGCCCCGGCATCAATGCGCTGCTCAAGGTCGGCGGGCGTGATGCCGCGCTCGCCTCGACCTATGACTTGGGCTTTGTGCTGGGCCCGCGCATCAACGCTGC
>JANPNJ010000445.1:0-1517 GCA_031427395.1 Burkholderiales bacterium | reverse complement strand
CAATGCGTTATACCGCCATCCTGAAATCGTCGCCATGCGCGATCTGGACGAGGAAGATCCGGCGGAAGTCGAAGCCTCCAAATTTGACCTGGCGTATATCTCGCTCGACGGCGACATCGGCTGCCTGGTCAATGGCGCGGGCCTCGCCATGGCGACCATGGATGTCATCAAACTCTACGGCGGCTCGCCCGCCAATTTTCTTGATGTCGGCGGCGGTGCCACCGCCGAAAAAGTGACCGAAGCCTTCAAAATCATGCTGAAAAATCCGGAATTGAAAGCCATTCTGGTGAATATTTTTGGCGGCATCATGAAGTGTGACGTGATCGCCCAAGGCGTCATCACCGCCGCGCGTGAAGTGCAACTGAAAGTGCCGCTGGTGGTGCGCATGCGCGGCACCAATGAAGAGCTGGGACGGCAAATGCTGAAGGATTCGGGGCTGCCCATTATTTCCGCCACCAACATGGCCGAGGCGGCGGAGCGTGTTGTCACCGCCGCGGCCAACCACAAAGCAGGTCGTTAATCATGTCCATACTCATTAACAAAAACACCCGCGTCATCACCCAGGGCATCACCGGCAAGACCGGCCAGTTCCACACCCGCATGGGCAAGGCCTACGCCAATGGTGCCAATTGTTACGTTGCCGGTGTGACACCCAAAAAGGGCGGACAGGATTTTGAGGGCACGCCGATATTTGACACCGTGGCCGAGGCGAAAAAACAAACCGGCGCGAACGCCTCCGTCATCTATGTGCCGCCGCCCTATGCCGCCGCCGCCGCGATCATTGAGGCCATTGACGCGGGCATCGAATTGGTGATTTGCATCACCGAGGGCATTCCGGTGCGCGACATGATCCGCACACGGGAAAAATTGCTGGGCACCAACACCATCCTCATCGGCCCCAATTGCCCCGGCGTGATCACCCCGGACGAAATCAAGATCGGCATCATGCCCGGCCACATCCACAAAAAAGGCCGCATCGGCGTAGTGTCGCGTTCCGGTACGTTGACCTATGAGGCGGTGGGGCAATTGATGGATCTGGGGCTGGGGCAATCAACCTGCGTGGGCATAGGTGGCGATCCGGTCAATGGCCTCAAGCATCTGGATGTCATGAAAATGTTCAACGACGATCCCGAAACCGATGCTGTCATCATGGTCGGTGAAATCGGTGGCGACGCCGAGGAAACCTGCGCACGCTGGATGAAGGACAACATGAAAAAACCGGTGGTAGGCTTCATCGCCGGGGTCACAGCACCTCCCGGCAAACGCATGGGCCACGCTGGTGCCATCATTTCCGGCGGCAAAGGCACCGCCCAGGAAAAACTGGCGGTGATGGAGGAGTGTGGCATCAAGGTGACGAAAAACCCCGCCAAGATGGGTGAGTTGCTGAAATCGGTTTTGTAGTCAAATGACGGTTGCTTTGGCAGCCGTTTTTTTTGCCTTGAATTTACGCGAATATTAATGTTCGATTGAAACCGCCGATGGACGCCGATGACCGCCGATAAAAACAAGTCCAAAAC
>JANPNJ010000444.1:0-4069 GCA_031427395.1 Burkholderiales bacterium | reverse complement strand
AAACATCCTTCCATCACGCACTGCCGTTTGTGTGAATTGGATGGCGCGGTCATTGAAATCGCCAAGGCGCATTTTGAATGCGTACACAGAAACGTGTTCGACGATGCGCGCTTGCAGGTGGTGACGGGCGACGGTCTGGCGCATCTGCAAACAACGGCTGATCGTTTTGATTTGATTTACCTTGACCTCACCGATCCGGGTGGGGCGGCGGCCGAATTGTACACACAAGCTTTTTATGCCGATAGCCGGCGCGCATTAAATCCGGGTGGTGCATTGACCTTGCATATTGGCTCGCCGTTTTCGCACCCGGCGCGGGTAACCGCCGCCATCGCCGATCTGGGCGCGGTGTTTGGGTGCGTTACCCCGTATTTTGTGCATGTACCGATGTACGGTGCGAGCTGGGGATTTGCGGTGGCATCCGACACGCTCGACCTGGCGGCGCTCGATGCGGCAACCATCAATGCGCGATTGGTTTCCCGCAACATTGCTGATCGTCGGTGGTACAACGGCGCAATGCACCACGCCATGCAGGCGCTGCCTGAATATGTAAACCATATGCTGCTGTGATTTTTTGATAGTATGAAAACACCATGAAAAATTTTCGCAAATCCAGCGCCCGTGTCACCCTCGTTTTGATCGGTGCCGCCGCCGTCACCACACTCGCGGGCTGCGCCAAGGAAGAAATGCGCCGCGATGTGTACGCCAACAAGGCCGATTGCCTCGCCGATTGGGGCAACAAACCGCAGGATTGCGAGCCGGCCTACGACCACCCGCAATCACGCGGTGCCAACACCGCCTACTACGGCCGCGCCTATCCCCACCACGGCGGCTCGGCATCGCCCTCGCGCAGCGGCAAAGCCATTGGCTCCTCATCGTCGGGCGTCTCGCGCGGCGGCTTTGGCGGCAGCGGCCACAGCGCCTCCGGCTGATGTTCACCATCGACGTCCTGACAACCATTGGCGCGGATGATCGCGCCGCTTTGATTGCACTGCTCGGCGATGCGGTGGAACACGGCGCGTCGGTGGGTAATGTTTTGCCGATTTCGGCGGCGGACATGCAAGACTATTGGCATGCCGTTGCGGGGGATGTGGATCAGGGCAATTGCAAACTCATGGTCGCGCGGCGCGACCAAAAAATCACCGGCACGGTGCAACTCGCCCTTGCCAGGAAGCCGAACGCCCGCCATCGCGCCGAAGTGCAAAAAATGCTGGTGCATTCGGCCGCGCGGCGACAGGGCATCGGCCGCCAATTGATGCTGGCCGCTGAACAATTGGCGCGCCAGGCACAACGCGAATTGCTGGTGCTCGACACCGAAACCCATTCGGCCGGGCATCGGTTGTACTTGTCCCTCGGCTATCAAGTCGCCGGCGAAATCCCGCGTTATGCCATCGCCACCTCCCCGGATACCACCGGCGGCTGGTCGCCTTCGACCTTCATGTACAAATTCATTGCGCCCGCATGAAACGCGAAAACCTGATTCCGCGCCCAGACTGGCCGCAAAAAATGGAACAAGTGGGCTTCGGCTTTCATTCCATCGACGGCATCTACTGGGACGAGCGCGCCTGTTACGCGCTCACCAGTGGCGAAGTCGATATGCTCGAAGCCGTCACCAACGAGCTGCAGCAGATGTGTGTGGAAGCCGCGCAGCATGTGATCGACCACGATTTATTTGACCGCTTCGCCATCCCGCGCGAATTCGTGCCGCTGGTGATCGATTCGTGGAACCGCGATGACGCCACCCTGTTCGGCCGTTTTGATCTTTCCTGGGACGGCCGCTCGCCGCCCAAAATGCTCGAATACAACGCCGACACGCCGACCTCATTGATTGAGGCCAGCGTGGCGCAATGGTATTGGCTGCGGGAGGTGAAGCCCGCTGCCGATCAATTCAACAGCCTGCACGAAAAATTGATCGCGCAATGGCGGCACATTGCCCCCGGTGCGAGTGTGCATTTCACCTGCGCCGACAGCGAGGAGGACATCGGCAATCTTGATTACCTGCGTGATGTGGCCATCCAGGCCGGCATCACCGGGCGCTTTATCGACATTGCCCATATCGGCTGGGATGCCATCGGCAAACGCTTTGTCGACGAGGATAACCGTCCGATCACCACACTGTTCAAACTGTATCCGTGGGAATGGCTGGTGCGCGAGGCGTTCGGGCAAAATCTGCTCAGCAGTGACATGCGTTTGATTGAGCCCGCGTGGAAAATGCTCTGGTCAAACAAGGCGATTTTGCCGATTCTCTGGGAGCTGTTTCCCGATCACCCGAATTTGTTGCCGGCCTATTTTGAGGCGCAAAAATTCGCCACCGACTTCGTAAAAAAACCGCTGCTGTCGCGCGAGGGTGCCAATATCGGCATCTACGCCGCGAGCGGCGAAATCCACACCCCCGGCGAATACGGCGAAGAAGGATTTATTTATCAAGCCTATCATCCGGTGCCCAATTTTGTGGTCAACGGCGTGGACAACCACATGGTCGTGGGAAGCTGGATTGTCGGCGACGAGGCGGCGGGCATTGGTATCCGCGAGGACGAATCGCCGATCACCAAAAACACCAGCCGTTTTTTGCCGCACTATTTTGTTTGATTGAATGAACGCAAACCCGAAAGAAAAATCATGGCCCAATATGAATTGCTGCAATCGTTTTCCGGTTTCGACGAATTCCTGGTTTATCTGGGCATTGCCGGCACCCTGCTGGCGGTGTTCATCGGCATTTATACGCGCATCACGCCGTACCGCGAAATTGCGCTGATCCGCGACGGCAATGTCGCCGCGGCGTTCAGCTTGTCCGGCACCATCATCGGCATGGTGCTGCCGCTGGCCTCGGCCATCGAAAGCAGCGTGAATTTGATCGATCTGGCGGTTTGGGCAACCATCGCTTTGCTGGTGCAATTGCTGGTGTTCATCATCGCGCGCATGGCCTTGCCCAACATCGCGCAGGATATTCCGGCGGGCAAGCAGGCCAGCGGCATTTTTCTGGGCGCGATTTCGATAGCGGCGGGCATGCTCAATGCCGCAGCAATGACGTATTGAATCCCACCCGCCATGCCGCCACGTTTTTACAGCACCTCGCCGCTGCCAACACAAGCGCTTCCCGCCACCATCACCCTCGATGACGATTGCGCACGCCATGTGCGGGTGTTGCGTTTGGCGGAAGGCGATGCGATCACGCTGTTTGACGGCGTGCAACCGGGCGAGGCGACGGCCACCATCCAAGCCATCGACAAACGCGCCGTCACCGTCGACATCACCGCCTGGCTCAACGTGACGCGCGAGTCGCCGCTTGATGTTGCCCTGCTGCAGGCGCTTGCCACCGGCGACAAGATGGACTTGATTATTCAAAAGGCGGTGGAGTTGGGGGCGAGGGAAGTGGTGCCGTTTCGTGCCAGCCGCAGTACCCAGAAGCTCGCTGCCGAACGCGCCGACAAACGTGTTGCCCATTGGCGGGGTGTGGCGGTGGCGGCGTGTGAGCAGTGCGGGCGCAATGTCGTGCCGGTTATTGCGGACATTCGTACTTTTGATGAAACCCTATTATCGACGCGCTGTTTGGGCATATTGTGCCCGGAAAGCGCCGTGGATAAAGGACTTTCATTATTTGCTTGGGCGCAGGCCAATGCCGGCAAACCGCTCGGCATTTTGGTCGGGCCGGAGGGCGGCTTTACCGATGCTGAAATGGCGGCGGCGCTCGGCCGCGGCGCGACACGGGTGACGCTCGGCCCGCGCGTGCTGCGCACCGAAACCGCGGGCTTGGCGGCGCTGGCGATATTGCAATCCACACTGGGAGACATGGACTGCTAAAATTTGTCCGTCCACCCAACTCTTCAGGACTTTTCCCTCCAACACCGCCATGGCCAAGTCCGACACCAAAAAACTCGAAGCGTTTGTAAAGTGGTTCCGCTCCGCCACACCGTTCATCCACCAATTCGGCGAGCGCACCATTGTCATTGCCTTTGGCGGCGAGGTGCTGACCGACGGCGAGATGATGCAGCTTGCCCACGACATCAATGTGCTGGTGAGCCTGGAGATTCGCGTGGTGCTGGTGCATGGCACCCGTCCGCAGGTCGAGGAT
>JANPNJ010000443.1:0-1670 GCA_031427395.1 Burkholderiales bacterium | reverse complement strand
AGAGGTGTAGCTGTTGAAACATCGAAGTCCAACAGCACGCGCCGCAGATCTTTGCTCGACAAGCCGTGTGATGTGGCTCCCTCGTACTTTTGGTAGACATCGCCGTGGCGGGCTAAATCGGCCAGCTCGTCACGCACGTTTGCGTATGGTCGAGGTGCAGTTGAAATCCATCGCCGGTATTCCTCGTTCACCCTTCGCGTGTCGATCATTTGGCCTGTTTTGGTCATCAAAAAGTACCGCAGGCCCATATCCAGCCGGGAGTACGAACGCCCGCCGCGCTTGATCTCAGCACTCCAGAAAGGCGTTTCAAATTTGCTCCAATAATCATCAAAAATCTGGTCACGATTTTGGCGCTCCTTCTCGGCACGCATGAATATCAGACTACGCAACAAGTCCGACTGTGAAAGAGGCCGACCCTGCGAATTCAGTGAGTAGAAAATTTCTTGTGAATCATCTCCCTCTGAGAGGGCGATTTCCACGACACAAAAGTCTTGCTGAAGCGCTTGCAATAGAGCGAAGGCAACATCTTCCCCCGACTTCCCTGTTTCCGCTGTCGCTTTTGTCAACCAAGCATCGGTGACTTTTGAAAAATACAGGTAGCCCTCGACCAAATTGCTGCGCGGTTCTGGCTTGCGCTTTCGCGGCAACCGGATCAACGGATATCGCTTCTCGATACCTGCCTTGCTACCGGCAGAAATCACAGCACGAAACACATCGCGATTCAAAGTTGTTGGCCAAAGTTTGAAAAGTTCTTCTTCAGGCGATTCCATTACGTCTGAATCGGAGTTTTCCAGGTAGCGCGTCGTCGCACGGTCAAGCGTACGCCAGTCATTCTTTCGCGCAATATCCCGAAAGGCGGAAAGCAATATTTGCAATGTCGTCAATCGCTGTTGACCGTCAATGACTAAAAAACGCTTTACTTCGCGCGGAGAACTTGGCCGCACTCCCTCAATAATCAAGGCACCCAGATAGTGCGGAGTACCCGGCTTACCCGCCAACTGCAGATCAGCTTTCTCGATCACATCTTCCCAAAGTGTTTCCCACTGTGGCGTCTCTTGCCAGACATAGAGCCGCTGGAACATGGGAACCACGTAACGCAGTTGCGAATTGAATAGTGCGTCGATTGTTCTAGGATTTGACTGCATGTGTGCCTTGTGATTTGTGAATTTGGGATGTGTTCAACCGGCTATACAAATGCGACTTGCACCAGCCCAGTCAATGTGTGTTCGCCAATGCCCCGAGGTCTATCCCGGCAGCCCCTGCGTGAAACGCGTCTCGATGCCAGTGGATTCGTAGCTGAAGGGCAAGGGCCTGCGCCATGCGGGCAGCGTGTCCGGCAAACCCTGGGCGTAGCGGGCCGATTGAATTTCGACGCCCGTCAGCGTGCTGCCTTCCTTTTTGGCCTCGATCACGCCGGCCGCCTTGCCGTTGATGTAGAGCAGGTAGTCGGCAAAGCCGAAACCGGTTTTGAGGGGGAACTCCCGCAATGCCACGCCACGCGCGGCGTGGATGTTGGCTTGGGCCATGCCGCAGACGTGCCAGCCTGCTTGCATGAGCAACGCATCGATCGTTTGTCTGGCCCTGGCTTCTGGTGTCATCCCTCCTCCGTTGCCCGCAATTCTAGGGCTCGCACCAGACCAGTCGAATCTTCAAGCCAAATAGGCTGCTAG
>JANPNJ010000442.1:0-3595 GCA_031427395.1 Burkholderiales bacterium | reverse complement strand
GTGCGGCAACGCCTCCTGCCGTGCAAAAAGATGCGCCCAAAGCCACCAAGGCAGCGACGGCCGAGCCGATCAAGTCACTGAATGAAACCCTGTATTTGCAGGCGGGGGCATTTCAGAACGAAGCCGAGGCCGACAACATGAAAGCAAAAATCGCCTTTGCCGGTTTTGAAGCCGCCGTCAAACCCGTCAACGTGGCGGGCAAAGGCGCGTTGTTCAGGGTGCGTCTGGGGCCCTTCAAAAGCCAGGAAGAAGTGAACCGCATCAAAGCTGTGTTGTCCCAAAATGGCATCAGTGCCGCGGTTGTGAAACCGGATTAGTCAAACTCAAGAGCAACCAAAAATACAGGAACGTCCATGTCCAGAAATTTTTCTTCATCCCTTGCCGCCCGTTTTTTTATGCTGCTGGCAACGTCCTTGTTTGTGGTCTTTGCCCACGCGCAAGGCGCGCCAAAATCCCCCACCGTGCTCGATCCGCCGCAGCCGACACCGAGTGACGGCAGCATCGAAGTGCTGGAATTTTTTGCCTACGGCTGCATTGCCTGCGCCAACCTCGAGCCGGCTCTCGAAGAGTGGTCCAAAACCTTGCCGCCGGACGTAAAATTCCGCCGCGTGCCGGCCGGATTCAACTTCATGGGCATCGAGGACGTGCCGGTGTTCCACACGCTGGAAGCGATGGGCAAAATCGATGTCATGCACAAAAAAATCTTCACCGCCGCGCACAATGAGCGGGTGATGCTGGGGCACCGGCCAACTTATCTCAAGTGGCTGGAAAAACAAGGCATCGATCCGGCGCAATACGAATCCGTGGAAAAATCATTTTCGGTGCATTCAAAAATCATGCGCGGCCGCGGCCTCGCCTCACAATACAAAATCACCTCCACACCAACCCTGGTCATCAACGGCCGCCATTTGGTGCAGCAGACCGGCGACGCCAAGATGTTTTTGGCAACCGTGGTGGATCGCATGGTCGCCGAGGCGCGCGCGGCCAACGCCGCGCCGGCCAAGGCAGCCAAGCCCAGGCCGGAAACAAAAGTGAAGCCATCCCCTCCGGCCGCCGCAACAAAAAATCCAGCGGCCGCTCCAACCCCCGCCCCCGCAAAATAATTGCCAGGCTGGAAAGGCAACAACACCGGTTCGGCCTGCGGAGCCACCACTGCGGCGGTGGAGAAAATGCCTACATTGAAAAAATTGACAGTAACAGACATGATGCGCGCTTTTCATTCAACTTTTGCCGCGTGTTTTTTCGCCTTGCTGGCAGCCGCGCTGTTGCCATTCATTTTGGTTGCCCACGCCAGGGAGGCGGCCCAGGACGTGATCGTGATTGATCAGCCGCGCCCCACGGCCAATGACGGTACCATCGAAGTGCTGGAATTTTTTGGCTACGGCTGTATTCATTGCGCGCATCTTGAGCCCGCAATGGAGGCATGGGCGAAAAAACTGCCCGCCGACGTCAGATTCAGGCGTGTGCCGGCAGGCTTCGGCTCCAGCGGAGTGGATGACATTCCGCTGTTTCACACGCTGGAGGCAATGGGTCAGCTTGAGCGCCTTCACCAGAAGATTTTTGATGCCATTTTCAACGAACAGGTCATGATTGCGCACCGACCCACCATGCTCAAATGGCTCGAAAAAAACGGGGTTGATCCCGCCCGGTACGAGTCCATCGAGCGGTCTTTTTCGGTGCAATCCAAAATCACGCGCGGCCGCGGCCTCGCCGCCTATTACAATGTCAGCGCCACGCCGATGATGGTGGTCAATGGCCGTTATGTTGTGCGAAGGGTGGGCAGCAGCAATATTTTCGACACGGTTGATCGATTGATTGCCGAAGAGCGCGCGGCAGCCAAAGCCGCCGCCGCACGCCAGCCGCAGGTCGGCAAGTAGCCACAGCCCTTGCCCGACGGCACCCACGGGTGCCGTTTTTGTTTTCCTGGCGGCGGGCTGGCTGATAAACTTGGCGAATGCAAAAAATATTCATCACCGGCGCATCCAGCGGTATCGGCGAAGCCCTGGCGCGGCACTATGCCAGCCAGGGCGCACAACTTGGCCTGGTGGCGCGGCGCGGCGACTGGCTGGAAAAGGTCGCCGCCGACATCACCCCCCGCCCGGAAATTTATGTTTGTGATGTGCGCGATGCCCAGGCACTGAAAGCGGCGGCGCGGCAATTCATGGACAAACACGGCCTGCCCGATGTGGTGATCGCCAACGCCGGGGTGTCGCGCGGCACCCTCACCGAAATCGAGGACGATCTGGCGGCGTTCCAGGAAATTTTTGACATCAATGTGCTGGGCATGGTCAACACCTTCCACCCGTTTGTGGATGCCATGAAAGTGCGGCGCCACGGCACGCTGGTCGCCATTGCCAGTGTGGCCGGCTTTCGCGGCATTCCGGGCAGCGGCGCGTATTCGGCGTCGAAAGCGGCGGTGATCCGTTATTGCGAAAGTCTGCGCGTCGAGCTGCGCGCCTCGGGCGTGGCGGTGGTGACCATTTGCCCCGGCTACATCCGCACGCCGATGACCGCGGTGTACAAATTCAAGCTGCCGTTTCTGATTGATGTTGACACCGCAGCAGTACGGTTTGCGCGCGCCATTGCCGCCAAAAAATCGTTCACCGTCATTCCCTGGAGCATGGGCGTGGCGGCGCGGATTTTGCGCATCCTGCCCAATTGGCTGTTTGATCGCGTGTTTCAGAAGATGCCGCGCAAACCAAGATGAACTCGCTTTTGGTGTCGCGCCGCGACCTGGATTTCCTGCTGTACGAATGGCTCGATGTCGCAGCGCTTACCGCCCTGCCACACTATGCGCAACATGACCGCGAAACCTTTGACGCCGTGCTCGATACCGCCGAAAAAATTGCGGTGGATTTTTTTGCGCCACACCACCGCGCCAGCGACTTGAACGAGCCACACCTCAACGGCGAGCAGGTCATCCTGTTGCCGGCAGTCAAAACGGCGATTGACGCCTTTAACCAAGCCGGCCTCCTCGCGGCCGCGCAGGATGAAGCGCTCGGCGGCATGCAGTTGCCGACACTCCTCAACCAGGCCATGATGGGTTATTTCATCGCCGCCAATTGCGCCACGCTGGCCTATCCGTTCCTGACCATGGCCAATGCCAATTTGCTGCTGGCGCACGGCACGGCCACACAGATTGAAAAATTTGTGCGGCCAATGTTCAAAGGGCGGTTTTTCGGCACCATGTGTTTGTCCGAACCGCAGGCAGGCTCCTCACTGGCCGACATCAACACCCGCGCCGAAGGTGATGGCGATGGCGATGGCACCTATCGTTTGTTCGGCAACAAGATGTGGATTTCGGCGGGCGAACATTCACTGTCGGAAAACATCGTGCATCTGGTGCTGGCCAGATTGCCGGATGCCCCTGTCGGCGTGAAAGGCATTTCACTTTTCATCGTGCCGAAATTTTTGGTCAACGATGACGGCAGTCTGGGTGAGCGCAACGATGTGGTGTTGGCGGGGCTGAATCACAAAATGGGTTATCGCGGCACCACCAACTGCCTGCTCAACTTTGGCGAAGGCAAACACACCCCCGACGGAAAGGCAGGCGCGGTCGGTTATCTGGTCGGCGCACCACACCAGGGGCTGGCCA
>JANPNJ010000441.1:0-3105 GCA_031427395.1 Burkholderiales bacterium | reverse complement strand
ATTCTAATTCGCATTAGAAGTTGACTTAATAATCCATTCCCAGTTGCAAATTGATTGCACCAGTTCGCCGTTGCATTCGAGGCCGCGCAGGGCATCAACGAGATTTTCTTCGAGCGCGTCCAGGCTGTCAAAGGCGCGATTGTGAAAGTGCTTCTCCCGCAGTTCGTCCCACAGGTGCTCCACCGGATTGAGCTCCGGCGAGTAGGGTGGCAAGTTGATCAGTCGCACATTTTCCGGGATTGGCATGGATTGTTTTTTGTGCCAGCCCGCACCGTCGAGCACCATGACAATATTATCGTTTGGATAACGGCTGGATATTTCCGCGAGGAACAGCGCCATGCAATCGCCGTTGACCTGCGGCAGCACCAGCGAGTCGAAGTTGCCCTGCGGGATGCTCGCCGCGCCGTAGGCATAAACATACTGATGGGTGAGCATTGCCTTGACCGTGGGTCGCAGCGGGAATTTTGCCCAGCAGTAGCGGCATCGGCTCAGCCGGCCAAAGCGGGCTTCATCCTGGAACATCAGCCGCAGCGGGCGTTCCGCCGCGGCGGGCGGGAATGTTGTCAGGATTTCCGCCAGATGGCCGGGGAGTTTTTTTTGAATTCCTCGCGCCTTTCCGGGTCGCCTTTCGGATGCGCCGTGTCGGGAGCCAGTTTGCGCCAGCCATGGCGGGCAAGCATCCGGTAGAGCGTTGACAGGGCAATTTTGCGCCCGAGTGCTTTCTCGAACGCGGGCTTGAGTCGCGGAACCACCACCACTCCGCCGCTGGCGGCACCGGCGAGAACTTGGTCAAGCAACGTGGCTTCATGGGTGAGTGTTGTATTGGCGCGATTGCGCAGTTCTCGTTTTTGCTTTTTGACCGGAATTTCGTTGGCCTGCTCGCGCCGTCTTCGGTTGCGCAACTTGCAGGTCAGGCTCATCGAGCGCCCGATTGCCACAGCGGTCTGCTCCAGACTTAATCCAAGTTCGAGCGGCAGCAAAATGGCCTGCGCGTGTCGCAGCTCATCAACGCTGCGCGCGCTTGCCACATGCTCGCGTGCCCACTCAAGATCGTTCTCCCCTCCAGCTTTGCGCGCCATAATGGTCTCCGGTTATTTGCGGAAACCAATTATGGCATTTTTTAATGCGAATTAGAATAAGAAATTTAGTCGCATTAAATGCGAAGCACTGCACTAGCGCCAGGCGGACAACCATGTGGTTCCCGCCAACAGCAACACAAAAAATACCGCGGCGGCAATGGTATGGGTGCGATAAACATTTTCCAGGGGGGAGGTCTCGTCTGTGGCACGAGCCGGGTGTTGACGTGGATGCGGGGCAGCGCGGCGGGCACCGATGACCATCATCCTTGCGGGAGGGCGGGGCGTTGTTGCGTCGGGATTGGTTTTCATTTGGCCTCGGTATCGGTGTGCCGGTCTGGCTCACACGTTAACGGAGTCAAATGTTTTATTCCCTACCTGCTCATGTGGGAGCCGTGCGCGACGAGTCGCCCGAACGCGGAAAATATGTTGGTGGTTTTGTTTTCGGGAAGGGGTGCGCTGGCATGGATTTTTCTTGTGGTCGGTTTCCCGTCCCAAAGCAATGGTATGGAGGCAGCGTAAAGCAATGCCCATCCATGCGCAAGAATAGGCGATGTCAACATATGTAAACACCACTATTCACGGCAACTTCCAGCCATTTGTTGCTCAAACGCGGCTATGGGTAAAGACTTTAGGAATAAGCGCGTCGCTAAACGTGTGGCCGGTCCAGGAATTGTGACGGGGTTTCGTGTTTTTCCATGCCGATGATGTCGTCGAGCAACGGGTCGCGCCGATGATTGACCCGGTTCCAATGCATGATGGCGATCATCAGCACGGCGACGATCGCGCCGAAAATAACAATGATGGTGTTGATGTGCATGCCGAATGACAGCATCACCGAGTAGGCGGCCACCATCAAGAGGATGTTGAGTTGTTCGTTGAAATTTTGCACGGCAATCGAGTGTCCGGCCGACAGCAGGATATGGCCACGGTGTTGCAGCAGTGCATTCATCGGCACCACAAAAAAGCCGCCGAGGCCGCCGACAAAAATCAGCACCGCATACACCGCCGGTTTGGAAAAGGTGAACGGCATGACCATCACCGCAAAGCCCATCGCCACGCCGTAGGGCAACACGGTCAGTGCGTTTTTGAGGGTCATGTAGCGGCCGGCAATGACCGCGCCCACCACCGTGCCGAGTGCCGCCACACCCATGAGAATGGAGGCCTGATCGAGCCTGAGCCCCAGTTGCTGGTGCCCCCATTCGAGCACGATCAGTTGCAGCGTGGCACCCGCGCCCCAGAACAGGGTGGTGACGGCCAGCGAAATTTGGCCGAGCTTGTCGCGCCACAGTGTATCCACACAATGCCAGAAATCGGTGATGAGTTTGAGCGGATTGCGTTCCTGTTTCGGGTAACGCGCGCCGGTGTCGGGAATACTCAAATTGAATGCCGCGGCAATGGCGTAAAACACCGCGATCACCAGAATCGCCGCCTCGGGTGCGTTGTTGACACCGGTGTCTATCATTGGAAAATCAAATGACAGCAATGCCGTTGAAATTTTTGGACTGATGAGCATGCCGCCCAGCACGGTGCCCAGAATGATCGACACCACGGTGAGACCTTCGATCCAGCCGTTGCCCTTGACCAATTGTTCCGGCGGCAGCAATTCGGTGAGGATGCCGTACTTTGCGGGGGAATACATGGCGGCACCGATGCCGACAATCATGTAGCCGTAAAACACAATCCAGAATTCGCCGTTGCCGGGCAGATCAATCATGTCGCAGAAAAAAATGACAAAACAACCAAAAATTTTGATCAGGTTGGTGATGAACATCACCCGGCCCTTGGGCATGGAGTCGGCAAAGGCGCCGACAAACGCCGCCAGCACCACGTAGGAAACCGCGAAGCCCCATTTGACCATGGGTGTCATCCACGTCGGCCCTTCGAACAATTGAATCAGGGCGATGGAGGCGATGAACAGCGCGTTGTCAGCGAGCGAGCTGAAAAACTGCGCCGCCATGATGGTGTAAAAGCCTTTTTTCATGCGGCGGATTCGGTGGGGAAAAACGGAGTTGATCGGGAGGGGGGA
>JANPNJ010000440.1:0-2355 GCA_031427395.1 Burkholderiales bacterium | reverse complement strand
CCGCGAAGGCGGGAATCCAAGTTTGGTAAGTCACTGATACGCATAGAAATTGGATTCCCGCCTACGCGGGAATGACGAAGATTTTGAATTTATAGAAGTGCCCATATCACCTGATCCGTCATTCCCGCCTTCGCGGGAATGACGGGGCGGTTTGTCGTCTTAATTTCTGACCACTGTGTAACACCCGGTCCCGGCATGTATCGGGGTCCGGCGCGAAGACGCCGGCGGGCGACCCAACCATAAGGCCCTTGTGGGAGATCACCGAAAGCGTCATCATGACCGATGGCAACACCACCGAGTCGCTGCTGCAGGAGTTGAGAGGGCTTGGCGTCGGCATACATATCGACGATTTCGGCACGGGTTACTCGTCCCTGAGCTATCTGCACCGCTACCCGGTTGACATGCTCAAGATCGACAAGAGTTTTGTCGGCACGGCGGGCACCAGCAAGGAAAACCACGAAATCTTGAAAACCATCATGGGACTGGCCAAGGTCCTGAACATGGAGGTGATCGCCGAGGGCGTCGAAACGCAGGAGCAAATGGCCATGCTGTGGGAATTGGGTTGCCGCTACATTCAGGGATTCCTGATATCGAAACCCGCAGAGATGGTGGGCATTCTTGATGCCAAGTGTACGTTCATGCTGGTCGGTAATTCCATTTCCGGCTGATTGGTTTGAAGCTTACAGGATCAGTTGCGGATTTCCCCAAAATGCGGGGGGTAATTCACCACGTGTAGCGCACCGTATAACGCACAATGGCCTCGGCATCCCTGGCGAGTTTCAACGGAAAGTGAATGGTGCGCGCGTCCACTTTTTCAAATTCGCTGTTTCTGCTTTTGATGGTCCAGTTGCTCCAGCGATACAGGTTTTCCTTGACGATCACCGCCGCCGGGCCATCCTTGCGGTTGCGGATTTTGACTTCAATATCCTCCTCGATCCATTTTGCGTTGTTGTCAACACGATATTCCACTTGCCTGCGTTCGCCGACCACATCAAAGGCGCTGCCGAGCTTGATCTGGATGGTTTCATTGCGCGCGCTGTGATCAATCAAGTCTTCGCCGATGAATTCCAGCGACTGGTCGGCGGTGTCGAGTTTGGCAACGCGCATTTTTCCGGCCGGCAGGGGAACGCCCATTTTGTTGTCTTCACGGTTCCTGAAGCGCAAATACACATCGACTTTTTTGTTTGATTGATTGCCGAAATTGCGGTCGGTCATCGGCGCGCCGTAATAGCCGCCGAACCAGCCGGCCTGGCCGTGGTAGACCAGTGTTTTTTCGCACGCCACACCGCGCGCGGCGGGGAACAATTCGATTTGTTTGGTGCTGTTGTTGGCCAGCGTGGTGGTTCGGCCGAGCGTGTACAGGTGGTATTCAAAAAAGGATTTTTCCTGGAAGCCGGCCACCTCCGTTTTCGCCGCGCGTGATGCCACCATCAAACCTTCGGTCGCCTCGCGCGGTTGCGCACGCTTTACATCTCCCGCCACCAGTTTCAGCTTGGCGTCCTCGAAACTGGCTCCGGCCTGATTGACAATGGTCACCCACGCGCCGATGTCAAGGCGGCAGCGGTCATTGTCTTCGTTCAATGTCAGGTTGTAATCCGTCCACCAGGTGATGCCCTGGGTCTGGTAGCCGTAACGTGCCTTGTGCGCACCTGCCCGGTCGGCGGCGATGTCCCACACCAGCGTTGGTTTGCTGATGAGCCCGCCCGGCAGCGAGGCCAGACGCACGCCGGCGTAACTAGTGAGCGTGCGGATGCCGCCGTCGGCCGTGCGCATCACAATGCCGTCCCGCGCTGAGAGCAGGGTGCCGCTGAGGGATTCGATGGTGTTGCCGCGCACCTGTTCGACGGTGACTTCCCGGTCCAGATATTTTTCGAGCAATTTTCTGGTACTGGTCAGGTCAAACTCAAAACTTTGCTCGACCACGCGGGTGTTGGCGCGGTCGGTGAGTGATTCAAACGACACCGTGGTCGGGTCAATCAGCGCGGGCACGTCGGTGACACGAATGAGGGTGCGGCCGCGCTGCAAATCGAATGATTTTTCCTGGCGCACCACGGCATAACCGGGGATGTTGCCGTATTCACCGCCGGCGCGGAAATTCGCGGCGGACAGTGTGCCGGGCTGGGCGCTCGAATAAATGGTGACACTGGTTTGCGCCGTGGCGGCGTGCCCCGACACCAAGGTGAGTATCAAGGCCAGAATTGTGAGGATTGGTCTGCGCATGACGCCGGTATACGGAATTAGCCCCTCCCTTGTCACCGGCCCGTTGTGTTGCGGCCGTGCACATGCGGTTGAAGTGCTGCTTTCGGGCCACCTTCGCTAACCGGTCGATCGGCGAATCGGGCTAAAGTCTTAACG
>JANPNJ010000439.1:0-1653 GCA_031427395.1 Burkholderiales bacterium | reverse complement strand
AACAAACTCGCCAAGCGCCTGCGCCGGCAAGTGGGTGAAGCCATTCATGATTTCAACATGATCGAGGTGGGCGACCGGGTGATGGTGTGCCTGTCCGGCGGCAAGGACAGCTATGGCCTGCTTGATGTGTTGTTGGGGCTGAAGGAAAAATCGCCGGTGCCGTTTGAGTTGATCGCCTTCAACCTCGATCAAAAACATCCCGGCTACCCGGCGCATATCCTGCCGGATTATTTGACCGGCCTCGGCATTCCGTTTCGCATCGAAGAGCAGGACACCTACTCGACCGTCAAGCGCATCATCCCCGAAGGCAAGACCATGTGTTCGCTGTGCTCGCGCCTGCGGCGCGGTGTGATCTACCGCGTGGCGGAGGAATTGGGCGCGACCAAGATCGCGCTCGGCCACCACCGCGACGACATCGTGCAAACATTTTTCCTGAATATGTTTTTTGGTTCAAAACTCAAGTCCATGCCACCAAAACTGGTGTCGGATAACGGCAAACACATTGTCATCCGCCCGCTCGCCTATGTGGACGAACGCGACCTCGAAGCCTATGCGGCATGGAAGGCGTTTCCCATCATCCCCTGCGATTTGTGCGGATCACAAGACAACCTGCAACGCCAGCAGGTGAAGCTGATGCTGCGCGACTGGGACAAAAAATTTCCCGGCCGCGTTGAGAATATTTTCCGCGCGCTCGGCAGTGTGGCGCCCTCGCATTTGCTGGATCGCACGCGTTATGATTTTGTGAATCTGCGGGCGGACGGCGTGGCCAATGCCGGTGGTGACAAGGTGTTTGACGAAGACGCAACATGCGCCGCGCCGTCAACGGAAACGAGCGCGCAAATTATTTCGTTCAAGTAGTTCAAGGGTGGGCAGAGCCCACCATCGCAACCGGGACATGCTTGGCGATTTTGTAACCGCCGATCAACGCCGATCAACGCCGAAACGCGCCGATAAAACCCCTCTTGAGGTTGTCATTCCGAACGGCTTTTGTCTTTAGCCCCGGACTTGATCCGGGGGAGGAATCCCATCCGGGTGGGCATCGAAGAAGTTGTGCAGAGTGAGCGCTGTCCACCTCGGCAGACAACAACAGGTTGTACCCACACCCCGCAGTCATCACCTGTCCCAATACGGTGTAATATAAGCGCATAGACGTTTATCCGCTTAACTGTTTTGATGGTATTGAATTCACCAGGAGCCCGCCATGAATGACCCCGTCCGCTGGACTGTGAAGGTGTCAAAGGACACCGATATTTCCCTGCGCTCCTACCTTGCGCAACACGGCATGAAAAAGGGCGATCTTTCCAAATTCATCGAAGAGGCGGTGCAAAAGGAAGTGTTTGCGCGCACCGTGGCTGCCGTTGAATCGCGGCACGCGGGCATCAGTCTGCGCAGCATGGATGCCGCAATCGATGACGCGCTGCGTGGCGTGCGCGCGGAAATGTGGGGCAAGCCAAAAGTGGCGGCGAAACCAAAACGCCGTGCCGCATGAAGGTAATTTTGGACACCAACGTCTTGCTGTCCGCCTTTTTCAAAACCGATTCTCCCCCGTATAAGCTGGTTCAGGCGTGGATTGAGGATCGATTTTCGCTGGTGACTTCGTTTGATCAAATAGAAGAATTGGTTCGTGTTTGCCGCTATCCAAAAGTCAGGGCG
>JANPNJ010000438.1:0-10914 GCA_031427395.1 Burkholderiales bacterium | reverse complement strand
TCGCCCTGGCCGCCATATTGGTCGCGTCATGGTTCACTGCCAGCCGCATGGTCTGGGTTTGTTTTGCAGTGATGCTGCTCATCCACGGCGGCATGGCGTGGCGAAACGGCATACCGTCCGCCAGGCGTACATTGGCGGTGGCGGTGGTGGTGGCGTTGGCGGGCGTGGCTGTGATGGGGGCGCTGTTCTACGCGGCGGCGGTCACACGTGCCAACTTGTATCCGGCAGCCGCCCCCGGTGTCAGCGCATTCATGTGGCAGGACAACCGCGCCGTGATCTGGCGCGAGGCGGTGGCCTTGATCGCCGAAAAACCAATGCTGGGTCACGGTTATGCACTGGAAGCGCCCCGGCAGATGTTGTCATCACGCTTTGCCGACCCGTGGTTTCAGACGGTCTTCAAACACGCCCACAACATGCTGCTGAATTACGCGATCCAGTTGGGGGTCCTCGGTGCGGCCACCTTGCTGTTGTTGTTCGGCGTGCTTGGCCGCACATTTTGGGTCGCCCGCAGCCAGTCTGATTTTTCCCGCGCCATCGCGGCGTGCGGCCTGATGCTTATCGCCGGTTTTTTCCTGCGCAACATGCTGGATGATTTTTTCTCGCGCCACGCGGTGTTGTTGCTGGGGGCACTGACGGGGATGTTGCTGGCGGTGGGGCAGTGGCCGAATCCGTCGTCGGCAGGAATTAAAAACAAAACACCAGCAAACAAGCCGACCTTCGAGCAATAGCGCCCCGGACGCCGCGTCCTTGTTGCACTTTGTGATTTTTCCCCTGCAATAACTCAGCTCGTCGCAAACTGCAACCGGTGCAGGCTGGCATACACACCACCCGCGCCAATCAATTGGTGGTGCGATCCCAACTCGACGATCCTGCCGCCATCGAGCACCGCGATGCGGCTGGCGTTTTCGATGGTCGACAGGCGGTGTGCCACCACGATGGTGGTGCGGCCGCGCATCAACACGTCCAGCGCATCCTGCACGGCGCGCTCGGATTCGCTGTCGAGTGCCGAGGTGGCTTCATCAAGCAGCAGGATGGGCGCATCTTTTAGCAGGGCGCGGGCGATGGCAAGGCGTTGCCGCTGACCACCGGACAGGCGTGCGCCGTTCTCACCGATGATGGTGTTGAGCCCCTCTGGCAGGGCGGCAATAAAATCGCTGCAGTGCGCCGCGCGGGCGGCGGCTTCGATGGCGGCAAGGGTGGTGCGGTCATTCATGCCATAGGCGATATTGGCGGCAACGGTGTCATTGAACAACACCACGTCCTGGCTGACCAATGCAATCTGCGCGCGTAAATCACTGAGTTTGATTTGATTGACGGCAATGTCATCGAGGTAAATGGTGCCGGCGGATGGCGAAAAAAAACGCGGCACCAGATTCACCAGGCTGGTTTTGCCGCCGCCCGAAGGGCCGACCAGCGCGATGGTTTCACCCGCGGCAATATCGAGGCTGACATGATCAAGCGCGGCGCTGGTTTTGCTGGCGTATTGCAGGTTGATATTTTCGAATCGCAGACGACCCTCGGCACGGGTGAGGCGATGGGTGCCGCTGTCTTCTTCGCCTTTGCTGTCAATCAGGGCAAACACACTCTCGGCGGCAGCCAGGCCTTTTTGGATCTGCTCGTTGACACCCGCGAGTTGTTTGACCTGCGGCACCAGCCCCGCCGCCGCCACGATGAAGGCAACAAAGCTGGCCATGGGCATGGCGGTGCCGTAAGTCTTGCTCGCGGCCAGATACAAAATAAATCCAATCGCCACCGCGACAATCACATGGGTGAAGGGGGTGGCCGCCGCCGCCGCGATGCTTTGTTTCATGTTGAGCTGGCGGATGGTGTTGGCGGCGGCTTCAAAGCGTTTGCCCTCGTAGGCTTCGCCGCCGAAAACCTTCACCACCTTTTGCCCGCGGATGGCTTCCTCCAGCACGTCGGTCAGCGCCGCGTGCGCCGCCTGACCCTGTTTGTTGATGCCGCGCAGGCGTTTGCCAAAGGCATGGATGATGAGCGCCAGGAGCGGCACGGTGGCAAAGGTGATGAGGGTGAGTTTCCAGTTCATCACAAACATGGTGATCAACAATCCGGTCAGGGTGAAACTGCCGCGCACCAGCGCGGTGAGCGCGGTGGTGGCGGCGGCCTGCACGCCGATCACATCACTGGTGACCTTGGTCATCAGGGTGCCGGAAGTGATTTGGTCGAACATCGGCACCGGCAGGCGGATCAGGCGCGCGAACATCTGGTTGCGGATGTCCAGCATGATTTTGTTGCCGACCCATTGCATGCCGTAGCCCGCCACAAAGTGCGACACACCCGACACCAGAAAAATCAGCACCACGCCGAAGGCGGCGATGGCGGCGTATTTTTCGTTGCCGTCCACAAACAAGGTGTCGAGCATCTCTTTGAGAAACCACGCAAACGAACCTTCGACCACCCCGCCGATGGCCATGGCAACGATGGCGCCGGCGAACCCCCAGCGGTAGGGCTTCACATAACCGAGCAGGCGCCGGTAAAGCGCGAGGGATGATGGCGGAGGATTGGCGGGAGATGTAGGTGACGAGGACGACATGGAATTATTTTACGTGGGGTTGGTGGTCTGGCCGCGTCATCTGGCCGGCAGCAGCTCGCGGTAGAGCGCGATGTAGGCCTGCGCCATTCCCGCCGGTGTCAACGGCAGCACCCGCGCCCGCGCCCGCGCGCCCATGTTGGCATCGGTGAGCGCATGGCCAATGGCATCGGAGATGGCGGGGGTGTCCAGCGCGTCGGTGACAAAACCTTCGATGCCATGGGTGATGAGTTCCGCCGCGCCGGAAGTGGCGCTGGTCACGGTGGGCAGGCCGCAGGCCATGGCTTCCAGACAGGCATTGGGCAGCGGGTCATACAAGGTCGGCAACACAAACACATCGGCCGCCGCGTAGTAGGGCCGCACATCATCCACGCCGCCTGTGAACACCACCCGGTCGGTCAAGCCCAGTTGGTCGGCGAGCGATTGAAAACGCACCAGATGTTTGTCGTGGCCGACGACAATGCCGCGTATGCCCTCGCGGGTGAGATCCGCATGGCCGGCCTGATCCGCCAACGCCAACAAAAAACCGGCAAGACCCTTGCGCTCAAAACCCGAGCCGACAAACAAGGCCACGGGTGCGGCCTTGGGAATATTCAAACGGCGGCGCGTGGCCTGGCGGAATTCGTCACGCAGGCCCGGATGGAATTTTTGTGCGTCCACGCCGGACAAAATCACCCGCAATTTTTTTTCGTCAATGGTGGTGTGGCGCAGGATGTCGGCTTTGACCATGGCTGAATTGCAGATCACCGCGCGCAATTTTTCCGACGCAAACATGGCGCGCTCAGCTTGCAGCAGATAACGGTGGTGCGGATTAAGGCGCACACCAAGGCGCTTGGCACTGCCCATCACCCGAAAACGCTGCGCCAGCCATTCGGCGTGCACCCCGTCGCCCGCGCGGAAAATATCGCAGCCAGGAAGGCGTTCGTGGGATTGCACCAGGTCGTAATGGGTGGTGGCAAGATGCGATTGCACCGCGCCGGCAAAGGTGCGGTCGCGGCCGGTGGAAGTGAAATAACGCGGATTGAGGGTGACGTACCGCAGCAGCGAATGCGCGTGGCCGGTGGGCCATTGGCGGGTGAGGATGGTCAGCGACACGCCTTGTTCCGCAAGGGCGTCTGCGACGGTTTCCACAAAGCGTTCGGCACCGCCAAAGGGGTTGTAGCGGGCGCGGATCAGGGCGATGTTCACGCCGTGTTACGCCGTTGCCAGCAGGTCATTCAGCGCATCGTGCACATCGGCCACGGGCAAGGCGATCAAGCAGTCACTCACTTTCGAGCCGCCGCAGCCGTCGAGGCCGCAGGGCCGGCACGAGTGCTCCGGCCGGGTTGAGGCCACCACGCGGAATTTGACCGCCCACGGCCCCCAGTGTTTTTCACCCGAGGGGCCAAACAACGCCACCGTCGGCGTTTGCATGGCGGCGGCGATGTGCATGGGCGCCGAATCGACACCAACAAACGCGCGCGCGCGCGCCGTCAGTGCCGCCAATTCCTTGAGTGACAGCGCCCCGGTCAAATCCACCACGGGTGCTTTCAGATGGGTCTTGATGGCGGCGATCATTTCGCGCTCGTCCGCCGACGGCGCGGCGGTCAACACCACCCGCTCGCCTTGTTTGCCCAGTTGCAAAATCAGCTCGGCAAATTTTTCCGCCGGCCAGGTTTTGAAAAACCAGCGCGAGGTCGGGTGTATGTGGATGAAATGTTTGGCCCGCACGCCGTGTGTGGCCATCAGTTGATCGACCCGCGCCTCGGCCGCCGCACCTGGCACCAGCACCAGTTTTTTTTCGTCTCCGGTAGGGTGGATGCCAAGCCGCCGCAGCGCATCGAGATTTTGCTCAACCGTGTGGCGAAAAGTGGTGGCGGGCAGCGGAAAAGTGTGGGTGAAGCTGGCTTTCCACCAGCCCGAATCGCGCCCCTCGCTCATGCCGGTGGCACGCGGTGCCACCGAAATCGACGGACCCAGGAGGCGGGTCAGCCACGCGCCGCGCGGATGCTCGGTCAAATGCAGCACCAGGTCGTAGCGCCGCCGCCGCAGCGCGGCGATCAGGCCCCACTCGGCCGCAGCCTGGGCGATCAAACCCAGGCGTTTCCACTCGCGGTCGATGGTGTACACCTGCGAAACCGAAGGGTGTTCCGTCAGCATCTCCCGCGTGTCGTGATACACCAGCGCATCCACTGCCGCGCCGGGCAGGTGATTTTTCAGCACCCGGAAAACCGGCGATGACAGCAACACATCCCCCTGGTGGCGCAGTTTCACCACCAGAATGCGGCGCACATTGGTCAGGTCAATGGTGTGGTCAGGCATGGTGTCGGCGGTTCGCGGCATAATTGCGCTTCTGCAATTTTGAGTATTTGTGTTGGCAGCCATAATGATACCGTTCAATTCGCCGTTTTCTGGCTCCCGCGACGTGGATATCGCCTTTCCATGATGGTCACCCACCTTGGGCAATTGCCCGCGATTGCCGCCCGCGCCATCATCATCAATTGCCGCACCCGCGCCGTCACCACGCTGGCGTTGATGAGCGCCCTGCGCCACGCCAACATGCCGGTGTTGCTGATTGACTGTGAATCAACCGACGGCAGTTGGCCGTGGTTTGCGGCACTGGCGGAGAAACATGGCTTTGACATGCTGCGTTTGCCCTTGCAGCCGCACGGCAAAACCCTTGACGGCATTTTTCGCGCAAGTCGTGACGACGCGTTGCTGCTGGTTGATTCCGACCTGGAAATTTTGCGGGACGATGTGGTGCCGGCAATGAGACAAGCATTGCAGGCGCCAAATGTTTATGGCGCGGGCTTTTTGCATCAGGGTGGTGACATGTCTGTTCATGCCGACATCAAGGCCAACGTCGGGCGTTACATGGATCGCATGTGGATTCCGCTTTGCCTGCTCAAGGTGGCGGCGTCCAGGCTTGCCATCGAAAAAGGGGGCACATTCATGCATTCGCGTGATTACCTGGAATTTCCGTGGCACATGGGGTTGGCAAAATTGCTGTATGCCAGACATCGGCTGCCATGGCTTAAAAACATCTCCCTCGAAGCCTTTGCCGATAGCCGGGAGCGCATCCATGGGGAGCGGTTTTTGTTTCGGGAATACGATACCGGTGCCCGCTTGCACCAGGCAATGGTGAAAGCCGGGCTGGATTTCACTGATCTGGGCGAGCCCTATTTGTCACAATCGCTGCGCCACTATCACGGGGTGACCCGGGCAACGCTGATTGCGGATCAGCAAAACGCAACCACGCCAGGCGCCATTGCCGATGAAGTGGCGGCGCGCCTGTTGGCGGAATACGCCATTGCCTTGGGCTAAATTGGAAATCACTTTCAAATTGTCTGCTTAGACATTGACGGAAAAGGTTTTTTTGGCTACGATTTGGGGATGGACGCCGACATTCAGCGCTTTGAGGAAAAGCTCGATCACTTTGTGACCTTGTTTCAGCGTTCGCGCGCGGAAAACAACGAGTTGCGCCAGTTGCTCGCCGCCAAGTCCGATGAGGTCAAGCGGCTCGCCGAAAAGCTCGACCAGGCGAAAACACGCATCGAGGCGTTGATCGGGCAAATTCCCGAAGTCGAGGCGGAGCGCGCATGAGCGCCACCAAAGCCGCGCCGCCCAAAGCCGTCACCATCAACGTGCTGGGACGCGAATTCCGCGTGGCGGCACCCGATGGCGAGGAGCGTCAACTGATGGCCTCGGTCGATCTGGTGAACCGCAAAATGAAGGAAATCCGCGACACCGGCAAAGTAGTCGGCAATGAGCGCATCGCCATCATGGCGGCGCTGAACCTGGCGCACGAGCAATTGCAAGCCGATGCGAGCCATGCCCCATCAAAGGTAAATTCAGCCAAGACCGTTGTCACCATTGACGAAGCCTATATCAAGGGTAAACTCAATGCGTTCGAAGCCACGCTGGAAAAGGCGATTTCCGAACAGGAAAAACTGTTCTAGCCGATGATTTTCCAGCAGCGGGTTTTGGCGTTCGCTTGGTGCTTACATCCTTTGTCCCGATAGACTTTATGTCAATGGTTGCGCGCCCAGCATTGCCGGTGTGATCGCCCTACGCGGGTGAACCTGAAGGCAGTCGGTGTACAACCTCCCTTGAACCTGGGTTCAAGGTGCGGTGCCAAGCGAACCCCAAAGCCTGTTTGTCCATTGGCGATTCAATAAAAACGGCAACCCAGATATAAAGACCGCACGATGGCCCATTGGTTGATGAAGTCAGAGCCCGCCGAATTTTCCATCGATGATTTGGCGAAAGCAAAAAACCAGAGCGTGGCCTGGTTTGGTGTGCGCAACTATCTGGCGCGCAATTTCATGCGCGACCACATGAAAATCGGCGATGACGTGTTGTTTTACCACTCCTCCTGCCCCGAGCCGGGGGTGGCAGGTTTGGCCAAAGTGTCCACCCATGCCTATCCCGACGCGACGCAATTCGACAAAAAAAGCAAATATTTTGACGCCAAGGCCACGCCGGATAATCCACGCTGGATGCTGGTGGATGTGCAACTGGTGAAAAAAACCCGCCTTGTCCCACTCGCCGAAATGCGCGCAACAAAATCGCTTGAAGACATGGTCATTCTGCAACGCGGCAACCGGCTGTCGATCACACCCGTCACTGCGAGCGAATGGAAAACCATTCAAAAGCTCGCCGCCAAGTAAGCCTGTCCGTTGCATCCCGAACTCCAGTACCTGCTGATTTTTCTGGCCGTCGGCTGCTTTGTCGGCTTTTTCGCCGGCCTCCTGGGCATCGGCGGCGGCTCGGTGATGGTGCCGATTTTGTCGATGATATTTGTCGCGCGGGGTTTTTCCACCGACCATGTGATCCACATGGCGCTGGCGACCTCGATGGCGACCATCATCCCCGGTGCCTTCATGAGCGGCCGCACACACCACAAACTTCATGCGGTCAACTGGGATGTGCTGCGGCGCATGACACCAGGCATCTTGGCCGGCACATTTTGCGGCGCGGTCATCGCACATTTTTCATCGACAACTTTTCTCAAGGGGTTTTTTGTCGCCTTTATTTGTTTTCTCGCGCTGCAAATGCTGTTGAATTTGCGTCCGCGCACGGCAACAGGCCAGCCCCTGCGCCTGCCGGGCGCGGCCGGCTTGTTTGCCTTTGGTGCAGTGATGGGCGTGGTGTCGAGTTTTGCCGGCATCGGCGGCGCGGTCTTGTCGATTGCCTATTTGTCGTGGTGCAATATGCGCATGCACGAAACCATCGGCACGGCGGCGGCCATTGGTGTGCCGCTGGCGATTGCCGGCACCATTGGTTTTGTGGTCACCGGCTTATGGGACAAAACCCTGCCGGCGTGGAGTGTGGGCTATGTTTACCTGCCTGCCGTGGCCGGCATTGCCGTTACCAGCATGATGGTGGCACCCGTTGGCGCCAGGCTCGCGCACCGCCTGCCGGTGAACACGCTGAAGAAAATCTTTGTGGTGTTTTTGCTGGCGCTGGCCATCAAAATGGCGGTGTCTGTTTAAGACTTCAGAGGTTGTTCCACTCGCGCATGATGTTGCCAAACATTTCCACCGAGGCATCGAGCCTGGCCAGCGAACACCACTCATCGGTTTGGTGCGCCATTTCCGGCTGGCCGGGACCGAGAATAATGGTCGGCACCGCGCCGCCGCCGACTGCTGCTGCATTGTCCAAATAACCGCGTTTCAAGTCCGCGCCATCAGTGGAAAACATGATGGTTTGCGGCGTCGGCCGTCCGCCGCCAGCGAGGAAAGGCACGGCCATGTCGAACACGCTTTCAATCCATTCATCCGGCTCGGAATACAGCGGCGGGGTCTCGACAATTTTACGCAGCGTCCCCAAGTCGCCGATCAGGTGTGAAATCGCATGGCACAAATGCACATGATCAATGCCCGGCACGGTGCGCATATCGACGGTGAGTTTGGCTGAATCCGGCACCGAGTTGGTGTTGAGGCCGCCGTGGATGGTGGCGATGTTCATGGAGGGTTTGCCCATCACCGGGTGGCAATCCACACCGCAATGATGCTGCCACGGAAAGTTGTCGAGCCGCTCGATGACCTTGCCCATTTTCAGAATCGCGTTGTCGCCCTGCTCCGGCATGGAGGCGTGGGCGGTCTTGCCGAGGGTTTCGATCTCCACCCAGAGCAAACCCTTGTGGCCGATATACGGGTAGTTGGCCGTGGGCTCGGCCACCACAATGGCACCGGCACGATCCAGCAATTTTTTATCGGCCAAAAATTTGGCACCCTCGCAGCCGACTTCCTCGGAGGCGGTCAGCACCAGTGTGATGCCCGGCGAATTTTTCAGCAGTGGTGCCAGGCCAATGGCCGCCACCACAAACGCGGCGATGCCGCTTTTCATGTCGGTGGAACCGCGGCCATAGAGTTGATCGCCGTCGGTCTCGCCGGCAAACGGATCACGCTGCCAGGACTTGGCACCCAGCGGCACGATGTCGATGTGGCCGGTGAAACAAATTGGTGGCTTTTCCTGTCGCCCGCCAATGGTGGCAATCACGCTGGTGCGGGCGGCGGCAAATTCGTGATACTTCACCTCAAAGCCCGCGTCCGCCAACAGCTTGCCCAGAAAATGCGCGCAATCCCGCTCCTGGCCGGGCGGATTGATGGTGTTGAAATGCAGTAAATCGCGGGTCAGCTTGAGGGCGTGTGGCGGGGTGGCATGTTGCATGGGATTTGGGGAACGAAATGATCTGTGCCACATCATAACAAAACAGCGCGAAACTAAAAGCGCATACTGATTGCGCGATGTCAGCGCGACCCGGACACAGGAGACCAACATCATGAACACACATTTCAGCAGGATTTTTATTGCCGGTGCGCTGGTTGCAGCCGGTGGCGCCCACGCGGCGGCAACGGTGAATTTCATCCAGCCAGACAACTACGCCGACATGCCGTCTTCGCAAAGCGACAAAGACGACGTTTACAAGGAATTACAGCATCATTTCCAAAAGCTCGCGGCGAAATTGCCCGCCGGGCAGGATTTGAAAATCGACATTCGCGACATCAATCTGGCCGGCAGCATTGAGCCCACGCGCATCAGCAGTATTGGGGACTATCGTATTTTGCGCGGCGGCGCCGATTGGCCGATGATCGAATTCAAGTTCGCCATCGAGGCCGCCGGAAAAGTCGTCAAAAGCGGCGATGCCAGGGTCAGCGACTTCAATTACCTGCGCGGTTTCAACCGCTACAGCGCCAATGAGCCATTGCGCTATGAAAAAAAGATGCTCGACGACTGGTTCAAGTCGGAAATAGTCGGCGGCAAATAATTTTCAGGCCGTGCAGGCGGCGTGATGTTTGGTTTTGAAAATATTTAAAAGTCGTTTATGGGCGAGCGTTTTCAGGCAGAAATGTCTGTAAATTGGCTTGAATAAACAACTTTGATTGTTTGGCGCAACGACTTAAAATTTAGCGCCCTACAGCAAAGCCTTCTGCCATAAGCAAGCATCCACTTACTTTCAACGGGATGCCCTGCCAGCAGCCCAACCCCTCACATTTGCCTACCCGTTGACAAAGCCAGCCTAGGTGTTATAGTTTGCTACAACACCTAATCACTATAACGGCGTGCAACACTAACCAGGCCAATCGGAGGGTCACATGTATTCAATCAATACACTTGTCGTGAGCTGGCGGAACGGGGCAAAGGTAGTGGGTATCCTGATGCTGCTGGGCCTCGGCGGTTGTATTGTCAATGTGACGGCGGCGGAGCGTGTCACTGGCATCAACGGCAATCTGGTGAGCGTCGAATGGCTGCAAAAAAATCTGGGCAAGCCGGATGTACTGGTGCTCGATGCCTCACCCATGCCAATGCACAAGGCCAAACACATCGCCGGTGCTGTCCCGGTCGATTTTTTTGCTTATAGCGCACCCAATACGCCATTGGCGGGCATGGAGCAGCACTTTCAATCGTGGGGAATCAGTCCCGACAAAAAAATTGTCCTCTATGACCAAGGCGGCACGTGGTACGCCACGCGTCTGTTTTTCTCGCTCGTTTATCACCACTTCCCGGAAGCGAGTCTGTATGTGCTGGACGGCGGGTTGTCCAAATGGGAGGCGCAAGGCTTTCCAGTGACCAAGGAGGCCACGCCCTCGCCCGCCAAAGGGACATTCAAGGTGAGCAAGACCAACGAGACGCTGCGGGTGCGGCTGCCGGAATTTCTGACAGCCTCCGGCGACGTGGTCAACCATGTCTTGCTGGAAACGCTGGGTGCTGACTGGCATTTTGGCGAGGTGTTGGCATTCGGCCGGGCCGGCCATGTCCCCCCCGCGCCATCATGATGCCCAGCGACGACTTTTTCAATCCGGACAAGACCTTCAAATCCGTCGGCGACATCCAGCGCCAACTGCGTTACCTGGGCATCCGGGGTGACCAGACCATCC
>JANPNJ010000437.1:0-1796 GCA_031427395.1 Burkholderiales bacterium | reverse complement strand
TTCAGATCGGGATAGGTGTCGGCCAGATCGACCGTGATCAAATCCTGCGGTGGCGCGAACACCGGGTGGCGGAAACGGTCGGTGCGGGTGCGCGAGCCGAACAACAGGGGTTCGTAATAGCCGGTGACGGTGCCACTGTTGGTGTCATCGGGGTTGAGTACCTGGTAGGGTTGGAAGTTGGCGCGGAAAAACTGCGCGGCCGATTGTTTGCCGGGTTTGCCCGCCACCAGCGCACTGGCAATGGCACACACGCCTGCCCACTCCGCGCGGGTTTTCAGCATCGGGCATCCCTGCTCGAAAGCGGTGAGGGCGTCGGTCGGGTCGTCGCTGTCCCAGTCCGCGAGTTGTGTCCACGGGGATTTTTCCAGGCGGCCGCGCGCCGGGTCAACCACTGGCGGGATGGCACCTTCGTCAGCCATGCGCGTGGCCACGCCTGGCGTGGGGCCAGGGCAGGCGGCGCAGGCTTTGCAGACCGGGGCGTCAACCGGGGCGGCGGCCAGGCAGGTGGCGGGTGCTGCCGCTGGCATGGCGGTGGTGACCGGCGGCGGGGTGGTTGAATTGGCACAGCCGGCAAGCAAAACCGCCAACGCCGCGGCGGCAAATATAATGGCGGGTGACGGCATGGTGTCTGGCAGTTTCATGCTGGCAGTATAAACGTGACGGATGTGTGCCAAACCGCCGGATGTGAACCAAACCGTGCCGCAAGTCGTCGGCCAACAAGGATGGGTGTGATGGGCTGGGTAATTTTTGAAATACTGCTGGCGCTGGTGCTGGCGATTTTTATCGTGTGGTGGACGTTGCCGAAGACACGCAAAAAACGCCGGAAGGATGACACACAGCCTTGATGCGCATGACTAATGCAGCACCCTCGGCACTGACAGCGTGAATTCGGGCACCACGGCGTCGAATTTGGTGCCGTCGGCGGCCACCATCTGATAGGTGCCGCGCATGGTGCCCACACTGGTCTCGAGTGACGATCCGGAGGTGTATTCAAAACTCTCGCCCGGCCCCAGCGTGGGTTGTTCACCGACCACGCCCATGCCGCGCACTTCCTGGACTTTGTTTTCCGCGTCGGTGATGATCCAGTGGCGCGACATCAGCTTGGCCGGAACGCTGCCGACATTGGTGATTTTGATGGTGTAGGCAAACACATATTGGTCGTTGTCCTCGTCCGATTGTTCGGGCAGGAAAAACGCGTTCGCGGCAATTTTGAAGGCGTATTTGGTGTCGTCGTTCATGGCCAAATGCTACCATGCAGTGACCAGCGGATTGCTTCGCAAGTCTTCGCGTAAAATCGCATCATGAAATTCAAAATCGCCCCCTCCATCCTGTCCGCCGATTTTGCCCGCCTCGGCGAAGAAGTGCGGAATGTCATCCATGCCGGCGCCGACGTGATCCATTTTGATGTGATGGACAATCATTACGTGCCGAACCTGACCATCGGCCCCATGGTGTGCGCGGCGGTGCGCCCCCATGCCATGCGCGCCGACGGCAGCCGGATACCCATCGATGTGCATTTGATGGTGAAGCCGGTGGATCGCATCGTGCCGGATTTTGCCAAGGCGGGTGCCGACATCATTTCGTTTCATCCGGAAGCCTCCGACCATATCGACCGCACCCTTTCGCTGATACAGGAGCACGGTTGCAAGGCGGGACTGGTGTTCAATCCCGGCACGCCGCTGCACCATCTCGACCATGTGATGGACAAAGTGGACCTGATTCTCATCATGAGCGTCAACCCCGGTTTTGGCGGACAAAAATTCATCCCGTCGGCGTTGTCAAAATTGCGCGCGGCC